>PXAP01000061.1 GCA_003567115.1 Bacteroidota bacterium | reverse complement strand
TTTCAATTTTTTTTCCATTTCCATCAAATCGAGGCGCACGGAAAAGAATATCAAAACTTTGCCATTGTAAGGGTGGCAGTGTCATCTTAACATCCGGCTTGCGCTCATTATACAGTGCACCATCATGGTGCTTTTCCGGCGGGAATTCTCCATAAGTAGCCAATATCTGTACTTCGTAACGCCTCTGTATGTATACGCCGCTATTGGCCACGCCTTCCGGCCAATATGGTAAAAGATACTCCAGATGAATAAACTTATCGCCAAATTCCTGACGGCTCGTCGCACCCTGCTGCAATAAGCCGTCTTCGGTCCTCTCCGCTCCCTCGCGCCATTTCCCGACATCAGTTCCATTGAAAAGGATATTTGCATTTTCTGGTGGCTTCAGACCGAGTGTCGGACTCTTGCGAACAATCCTGTCCAGAATACCTGTGGTTATAATATTATCCTCGCGCTTGCCCACTACAGCCAATTTTTGGTTTTGGACAATGAAAATATGTTCATTGTCCATAAAAACTAACCGGCCATTGTCCAATTCGGTTTCAAGCTCTTTTACATCACTTAAATTATCGCTGCCATCTCCGGGCAACCCGCCCTTATAAAGGAGTAGCTTGAAATTATTATCTCCCATAGCTGCTACTTGTGCACCCAATCTCCAGGTTTCATTGTTATTTCTGACAGTGCCCGCGTATTCCCCCTGTAACCAGTAATGTGAGTCTTCAGGGACTTCATTTAATCTTGTGCAGGTTGCACCATAAACCCCCTCATTACCCGGGTATATTAACAATACGGCAATAAATAGCAATATTGACTTATTAACAGTGTTTAAAATTGAAAAAAATAGCCGCCGCATAAAGGTTCCAGAATTCTTACAATTATGTGAAATTGATTTCATTTTTAGATTTTCTTATAAATATCCAAATTGAATTTTTTGAACCGAGTGATTAGTCCGGTACATGAACAAAGGTTATTCAATCGTGGCCAATTTGGTTTAACTCCATGCTTGAATACTTTGTATCCTTTGTCCTTTATGTACAAATGCCACAGAATTTAACAGCTTTTTAAGCTATTTGAACCTGCCCCGCCCATACACCCTGTTAGTGGTTCTCATTTCTGCCTCCTTCCCCTGTTTTTATTTTACATTTTTGAGTCTACTCCGGAAAATCAAAAATGATGATTTTTTACAAAAATTCAAATATAAAATGCATTGATAAAAAGCGGTTTGAAAATTTGATTGGCTATAGTTTAATTTGGCGTGTAAGTCTCGACAATTTAAAGCTATGTGAGAACTAATATTAATCTGCAAACAATTATAAATATCTGTTATTCAATGCTTAAATGATGAAATTTACAACGCTTAATTAAACTTGAGCGATTTGATTTTACTAATTTTTGCTTAAAAAAATAGTTTATAGAGTGGACTCATTTTTAGGTAATATATGAATACAGAGAATTATTTTCAAGATACTGATGGTTATACATTATTGATTAATAAGAACTTTGCCTGCATTTATTCCTGTGTGCCTGTCATTATCTATAACGATTTTGCCGTTTACCAGAACATAAGGTATCCCTTCAGGATATTGTGAGGGATTTTGATAAGTTGCCTTGTCCGTAACTTTTTCCGGGTCAAAAATTACCAGATCTGCAATCATCCCGGGTCTGATTATTCCGCGATCCCACAGACCTAACTGACTTGCTGGTGCAGATGTCATTTTTCGAACAGCTTCTTCCCAGGTTAAAATGTTTTTTTCCCTGACGTAAACTCCCAATACCCGGGGGAAAGCTCCAAATGAACGTGGATGACCCCTATTGCCGGAGCTACTAATACTTCCGTCAGAACCTATCATTCCAAAGGGACTTCTAATGAAATTTTCCAGATCATAATCTGTCATGTTAAAAGAAATAACACTCGATCCACCTGCTTCCTGAATTTTTATTGCAGCATTTGGTGCCTCAAGATTCCAGGATTCTGCCAATTCCGATAAATATGCATCTTCATTAATTATGTAAAGAGCTTCAGGACCACCTCTGCGGATTATATTATCCTGAATATCATTTATTAGTTTTTCCTTAAGGTCAAGATCCTCAATTCTTTGAAAAAGCCTCTGAGAGCCACCTTCTTGTGCCCAGGCAGGGAAAACTGCACCCCAAAGACTGGTGCTTGAAGCAGTATACGGATACTGGTCAAACATAATATTTACACCCTTTTGTCTGGACTGGGCAATTAATTCGATTACTTCATCAGATTTATGCCATACCGGCCGGCCCAGACATTTCATATGAGAAATCTGTACACGCAGATTTGCCTCTTCACCAATAGTAACAGCTTCTTCAATGGCTGCAATAAGACCTATGTTATAATCACTTTCATCTCTGATATGTGACACATAAATTCCACCATATTTGGCCACAACTTTGGCCAGTTCAATTATTTCCCGGATATCAGCGTAATTTCCGGGAGTATAGTATAATCCGGTCGACAGACCAAATGCACCGGCCTTCATTGACTCCTCTATAATTTTTTTCATATCAGATAATTCGGAATTGGTTGGTGCTCTGTTTTCGTTGCCCATAACCGAGTTACGGATTGAATTGTGACCGACAAGGGTAATATAATTTATGCTTATATCTGTATCTCTGACCTGATTCAGAAAATCATCCACCGGAAGCGGAGAACCACCGCAATTGCCGCCAACAATTGTTGTTAAACCCTGCCGAACTGAATTTTCTGCCAATGGGAGATTTAAAATGTTTCTATCAGAATGAGTGTGAATATCAATAAAACCAGGTGCCACGAACATACCGGCAGCATCTATCCGGCGCCCGGCCGGGCTTGATTTCAGATTTCCGATCTTTAAAATTTTGTTATCAGATATACCCACATCACCATAATAGTAGGGATTTCCGGTACCATCAATTATTTTCCCGTTCTCTATAATGATATCATAATAAATATTGCGATTATTTTTTCTTCCTGAAGGCTCATTAAACGATTCTATATAGCTGTCAATTACAAAATTTTCTGTTTCTGTGTTCAGCAATGATTTTTCGGCAGCGCTGGACTGCAATACAGAATAAACCAGGAAAAAGATTAAACCCACTATCCATGCTGGTTGAATACAATAACAAATCCGAAAATAGCTGTTGTTGCGGAATAACGTGTTTGCAAAATTCTTCATGTGAAATAATGGTTAATTTTCAGAAAAAGAGATGTAAACCTGATTAACATTTAAGATATCCTTAAATGTATTATTTAAAAGTTAATTTTTGTAAGATTATATTGCCCGATTTGGGGTCTGTCAGGTAACTTCTTTTAAAAATATTCTAATCGGTGTAATATTAATTATTATTCGGGGACTCTTTATGTACTTTTATATTATGGTTTTGTGTTTGTGTAATTGCTTTTTTCCATGAATTTGTTACTCCAGGTTATAGATTGTTATAAGCTGATTTTAACTTCGTCAGATTTGTCAGCATATTCTCAATAAGGTTCAGGTAAAGCATATTGGCACCGTCAGATTTTGCATTTCCCGGATCAGAGTGAGTTTCTAGAAATATGCCGTCCACACCAACAGCAATACCAGCCCTGGCAATTGTTTCGATCATATCGGGCCTGCCGCCTGTTACACCGGTTTCCTGGTTTGGCTGCTGGAGTGAGTGGGTCACATCAAGTACCACCGGATAACCTGTCGCCCGCATTTCGGGTATGCCACGGTAATCTACAATAAGATCCCGGTACCCGAACATTGTTCCGCGCTCGGTCAGAATGATCCTGTCATTGCCTGCAGACCGAACCTTCTCGGCAGCAAGCCTCATTGCCCCCGGGGCCATAAACTGTCCCTTCTTGATATTGATCACCTTCCCGGTTTTGCCTGCCGTAACAAGTAGTTCAGTCTGCCGTGCCAAAAAGGCCGGTATCTGAAGCACATCCACATAATCTGCAGTCAGTGCAGCCTCTTCGGCTGTATGAATATCGGTAATTACCGGGATATCAAGCCGTTCCCTGACGGAAGCAAGTATCTTCAAGGCTTTTTCGTCACCAATACCGGTAAATGAATCCAGTTTTGACCTGTTGGCTTTCCTGTATGAAGCTTTAAAAACATACGGGATCTTCAGCTTGTCACATACCTCCGCAACCGTTTCGGCAATCCGGAAAGTCATTTCTTCACTTTCAACCGCGCATGGCCCTGCAAGCAGGAAAAAATTTCCGCTGTCAGCATGTTTTAATCCGGGAATGTCTGGTATCATTATATTCGCTTTTAATCAAGAAGTTCTTTTGCTTCAAAGGTAATCAGCGCTTTTTAAAGGTCTTTTCTATTTATATTGTGTTTATTAAGGTCAGATGGAACTCGCCATGCAATACATTTGCACGTGTATGCAAGATTTCGCTTATGGCTCGTTTCAGCTCAACATTAAATTATGGCAAATATGGCAGGCTTAAGCTTACCGGTTGCCAAATTTACAATTCATTTGGGATAAAACCCGAAAAACTTAGAGATACGTTCATGGAATTTGTGTATACCGGAAGGATCTGCAAACATCAATATGCAGTGTTTGCAGATCAGGTTGATACCATTACTTTCCGCATATTCAACAATCTCCCTGTTCTGTGCTCCCTGCTGAAGGAAGATGTTTTTGATGCCCTTATCAAATGCTTCCGTCAATAAGGACAAACTTATTTCTGGTTTTGTAACAATAATAAGTGCTTCCACATCAGGGGGAAGTTCTTTGACCGACCGGTAGCATTTCTCACCCTGAAAGCTATCCATATTGGGAGTGACTGGCACTATATCAAAATTCTTTTTCCTGAGCTCTTTGAATATAGTATTTCCGAATTTATGTTTGTTTCTCGAAACACCGGCAAGTGCAAATTTTTTGCATGCCAGGAACCGGTCAATTTTTTCTTTCATAATGATTATTCAGTATCTTAAGTTAACGTTGTTTATCAATATACTTTCTAGTTTATCAATACACTTTCTACATGGTAAAAAATTAGCTAAAATCGGACTATCCAATACCGTAGATAATGTCATTTGCCCAAAAAATATTTTGTAGAGTGGGCTCAAGGTTTGAGATTCAATAATTGTAGAAGTCTTTCCACCATTTTTTAAGCATCGACGATATCTCTTTCTCCCGGGCGTTTTCCTGCGGCTGGTAGATCTTCCTGCCTTTTATTTCCTCCGGAAGGAACTCCTCCCTGGCAAAATTGCCGTCATAGCTGTGGGCATACTTATAATCCTTTCCGTACCCCAGGTCCTTCATAAGCTTTGTGGGGGCATTCCTGATATTGAGCGGAACCGGCAGGTCGCCTGTCTTCCTCACCAGCTCCAGCGCATCGTCAATAGCCATGTAGGCCGAATTGCTTTTTGGCGAAGTTGCAAGATATATAGCCGTCTCTGAAAGAATGATCCTCGCCTCCGGCATACCGATCATCGACACTGCCTGAAAGCAGTTGGTGGCCAGAAGTAAAGCATTGGGGTTTGCCAGTCCGATATCTTCTGCCGCTAGAATAACAAGCCGTCTTGCAATGAACTTGATATCCTCTCCGCCCTCAAGCATTCTCGCAAGCCAATAGACCGCTGCGTTAGGATCGCTTCCGCGGACGGACTTGATAAAGGCGGAGATGATGTCGTAATGCTGCTCGCCGCTCTTGTCATACAGCGCCATGTTCTCCTGCAGCTTTTCAAGGACCTTCTCGTTCGTTATCTCAACAGTACCATCATCCTCGCTCGTCACTACCAGCTCCACCAGGTTATACAGTTTGCGGGCATCGCCGCCCGAATACCTCAGCAGCGCCTCATGCTCTGTGACCCTGATCTCCCGCTCCTTTAACATCACATCATTCTTAAGCGCCCTGTCCAGTAGCCTTAGCAGTTCCTCTTTTTCGAGCGGCTTCAGAATGTAGACCTGACAGCGGGATAGGAGGGGGGATATCACCTCGAAAGAGGGATTTTCGGTAGTGGCACCGATAAGGGTTATAATACCCTGCTCTACCGCGCTGAGCAGCGAGTCCTGCTGCGACTTGCTGAACCGGTGTATCTCGTCGATAAAAAGTATGGCGTTGGGCCTGTTGAAGAACTGCTGCTTTTTCGCCTTTTCGATCGCCTCCCTCACATCCTTGACACCAGAGTGCACAGCGCTGAGGGTATAGAAGGGCCTCTCGAGCGTGTTCGAGATTATCCGCGCAAGCGTGATCTTACCTACCCCGGGCGGTCCCCAAAGGATCATAGAAGGCACTTTGCCGGATTCTATTAATTTCCTTATCGGGGAATTCTTTCCGGCAAGATGCTGCTGACCCGCAAAATCCCCGAGGGTTTTCGGGCGCATGCGTTCGGCAAGAGGCTGGTTATAATTCATACTGCAAAGTTAATGATGTTTATACATTATCTAACTCCTGAACAACCTTATAAGGAGTGAAAGGACAAGGCTGATAAGTATCATAGATGTGATGGGGATGTAGATCCTTGTCCTTTCCGTTTCAATGCGTATGTCGCCCGGAAGCTTTCCAAACCAGCTTAACGCACCCGGGGCATAGTGCAGCAGCAGTCCGATAACAATCAAAATAATACCTGCAATGATCAACCACTTTGACATATTAATGTATTTTTATTTATTCGGCACAGAGTACAATATATTCAAAGGCATAGTACCTTTCGGGTTCAAGGCCGGGCATCCATGTTCCCAGCTCAACAACACCCTTGCCATCAGATAGCTCAATATCCCTGTAGATCTTTTGAGCCATAGTTTCGCCATCCATATTTTTGACCCTGACCAACACATCAACGATCCTCGTTCTCCCCAGGTTCATAATCATCACGGGTATTTCATCATTCGGACCGTAGGCAATATCAACATTCCGGCTGCCGGCCAGTACCGGCTGGAAAACCATCTGCATGGCATAATATGAGAGTTTGGGATGATTATGATAGTCGAGCAGCGGTTTCATGTAAGTTGCTGTGTTGCCTCCGCCTCTCAGGGGGCACCAGTTCATCCCGTCAAACCCCAGCCACCTCTTCTTGCGGTAGGCTTCATAGGCACTTATTGCCTGCCAGGCCTGGCTCTCTCTCCATTCATCAAAACGGAGCTTCCGGCCGATACTCCCAACATCATAATTGATCTCATAGGAGTACATTTTATGATAGGGTTTGCCCCGGGTCAGGTTCCAGTTTGGCTGTGCAATGGTCTCCTCACTTTCAAAATCAAACCAGGCATGTGTTTTACTGGTGAGGTACTCTGTCCGTACCTCAAGCTCCATTCCCCTGTAACCATGCATACCCGGGAAATTTCTCAGATCGGACCAGTCCTGTCCGTATGCCAGCACCTGCTCCATGGTGCCCCTGGCAAGAAGTGGGGAGGTCCATGCCGGATAGGTAGTATCATCATCGGCAGGACGCCAGGTATCACCTATCCTTTTTTTAAAGTCACCCTGCATTCTCGACATATCAGCCGAGGGAGATATCAGCCTGGTATGGTCAACTTCTGCAAAAGCATCATGCACTGCCTGGAACCAGTCCATGCTGTAATGCGGCGAAGGGTGATTCCCGGGCTGCCACATCACTATACTGGGATGGTTACGGACTTCCCTTACATACAGGGGCACTCCATAAAAATCAAAATCATCGGCAGTGCCTTCGCGGACCCATACCGGGGTCTGCCACATGAACATTATACCCACCTGGTCGCCAATCTGCGCCAGCCTCCGGTCATTTACGCCTGCGACCCTGCGGTCGTGCACCGACATGCGGAGAGTATTGCCGTTCATCTTTTTGGTCAGTAATATATCATGTATCCACCGTTGCTTTGGGGGACTGAACATCCATTGGGCAATATGCTCCAACGGGTAGTGGAAGCCGAACAGCAGCGGTCCGTTAAGCATCTCCGGACTGCCGTTTATCCTGAATGTCCCGCCATCCTGGCTAACGGTACGCAGCCCGGTTGTAAGGACAAAATCATCAACCGGCTTGCCGTTCTTATCTTTCAGGATAACCTGAACCTTGTAAAGGTTCGGGTTGCTGAATGTCCATAGCTCGGGAGAGGGGACAGAGACAGCGGTTTCAAGATTCCGGGCATGACCTGCCGCCAGTCTGACGGCAACGGAGGATTCGGCTGCAACAACAGACGATTCGTGAGGATACCAGGGATAAACCCTCGTGATCATCTCTCCTTCGAAAGGCCGGTCAGATGCTGACGAGGCCATCACCTGCAGGCGCAATACCGCCGGGTCGCCTACACTTTCGGTATATGCAAAAACATCATCTATAAACACCCTGCCCGTCAATTCTATATCAATGAGTCCGGCAAACCACCCGGTATGAGGATCGGAACTCATATGATGCCTTACCTCATCAACACTATAGGGATCAACTCTCAATGCAACAAGGTTTTCCTGTTCGGGCACAAGTTTGTTCGTTATATCGAGCTTTTCAGGGTAGCGCCCCACTGTTGCCAGATGTACCCCGTTAATATAGACATCGGCAGAGGGCCGTACCGTTTCAATATTCATAACTGCCCTCTCAGCCTGGCCGATATCAACCTTATGCCGCAGGTAAAGGGATTCGCCCTTCCTTCTCTCACCTCCATGAGCATAACGGTTATAAGGAACTGGTTGCCAGCTGGTGTCATCGTACCCCTGATTTTCAAAACCGGCCGGATCGGGCCTGGCACTAAAACCGGGATCAATGAAAGTATTGATATTGAACGGGTGAGTCCTGACATCACGCCCGGTTACCTGGTCATATCCAACTCCCCAAATACTGTATATTTCAGCTTCTCCTCCGGCATCAACCTTCAATGAATTGAAAACAGCGATCTCTCCGTCTCCCTGATGGGAAAAAGGCACGTAATCAGCATACCGCTTCCCGTCTACACTAAAATTATACCTGCCTTCGAAAGGTTTGTCGTCAGCCAGCTGAACCCGGCCGTTCTCATCATAAAACCCGGCCATTGCCAGGGCCGCGGGTCTGCCGGCCGGTTCACTGCCGGTAAATAATATCCTAACATATCTTGCTTTCTCAGGCTTGCTGAAGACCACGTTTGTGAACTGCCCGGCTGATGACAATTCATCGCCTGTGACACTCCTCCAGCGACGGTTGTCATCAGATGTCTCCACCCTGAAATAATAGCGCCTGCCTTCGTCAACGCGGAATGTAAGTTCAGCACCGGTAAGCAGCTTCTCCTCTTTGAGCCTGAATGATATCCACTGCGGATATCCGGTGTCTTCGGCCGACCAGAAGTTCCATCCATGTGCTGCGTAGACTGCAGGGTGGTGCCGCTTATGGTACCTGTGTGTTTCAGGGTCAATGGCTATCTGGCTCGATGCCTCCACATCGGTCCTTTCATAATCAGGCGTCAGGCCCCCGTTGGCGTCCACCTCAACCTCAAACAGGTAAACCTCGCCAGGTGTGTAATACCCGGCAGGGATCTCCGTGCCGTCAACAACGTAAAAAAAACGGCCATCATCGTTGAACCCTAATGTTATATGATCAGACAGGTTAAAGGTGACCCTTCCGGGAGTTTCCGGTACCATCGCTTCCCAGGAGAGCCTGAACCTCCAGGACTGATCGTCAAAGCCAGCCCTGAAGCTGTTCCCCGAAAGGGTCATTTTCCCGTTATCGATAACAACTCCTTCCTGTTCATTCCAGAGCCTTGCCTGTTCCAGTTCTTCCTCTCTCTGGCCTTCCCTGTAACCAAGATACACCCAGTTGTCCAGCCTGATCGTGGTGCGCACTTCCGGCAGTGGCTGGGGCTTAAGGCTGCCCAGTACAGCTTCAACCTCCTCGCCAGTAACCACAATCCTGTCAAGCTCAGGATCATTAAAAAAGTGGCGGCCGTAATCAGCCCAGTTACGGAGGTACCCTATTCTCTCCTCAAGATCAAATATTTCTGTTTCGCCCTTGAAATCAGTCTCTCCATCAGCTTCAGGGTTATCTGTTACGAACCGGAGTTCAAATGCGCGTGATATTTCCCGTTCATCGCCGGTCTGCATACCTTTGGCTGACAAGGGGTTATTGGTCAGCAGAAAGATGCAGGTGAAAAGAAAAAAATAATTGGCTCCCATTTTAATATTGTTTTAGATCACCTTTTACCGATAAAAATACAAATTTTGGCTGACCTTATAGCCTGCACCCTCATAGCGACGTAATATACTTGCGTGGCTTTGCCGGAAAAACATATATGCTAAAAAATATTACTATTCCCTGAAATGCATGGGGTTATACTATTGATGGGTTTAGGTGGCAGTGACAAATATATTCCGGTATTATTAGATAACAGTATTTTTTTTTAATTTGGCCAATTCAGGTTGCAATCTGCAGAATTAATTTTACGACTAAAGAGTTATAATGTTTAAATTTCATCAGATGAGAACTATAGTTGTGTTTTGTTTTTTCATAACGGTTGTATCGACCTCAGTTTTTTCACAAATAAAATCATCATGGAGCGGCCCCGGCAGAAACGGAATATATCATGAGACCGGATTGTTAAAAGAGTGGCCTGAACAGGGCCCGGATGTGCTGTGGACAACAGATGGGATCGGGCATGGATATTCATCGCCTTCTTTTTCAAACGGGAAGATTTACCTTTCGGGGATGATAGATCGAACGGGCTATGTTTTCATATTCAGCAAAGATGGTGAGTTATTGAACCAGTATGATTACGGGCCTGAATTCCGCAGGTCCTATCCCGGCAGCAGGTCAACGCCGCTTGTCGTAGATAACCTGCTGTACCTGGTAAGCGGAATGGGAAAAATAATGTGCCTTGAAGCTGACACAGGTAAAGAGATCTGGTCAAGAGATGCAACTGATGATTTTGGTGGCAGCAATATCCGGTGGGGCAAAACCGAAAACCTGCTGATTGACGGAAACAAGGTGTTTTTTGCACCCGGCGGCAGGAAACACAATATCGTGGCCCTTAACAGGTTTACCGGCGAGATTATCTGGTCGAGCACGGGAACGGGCACAGGCGAACTGTCAGCCTACTGTTCACCCCTGATTGTTGAATTGCCTGAAAGAAAGCTGTTTGTTACCAAAATGGCAGGTGGGATTGTCGGTCTCGATGCTGAAAACGGTGAATTCCTCTGGTCATACTCATTCACCAACCGCCATTCAATACATGCCAACACACCCATATACAGGGATGGGCATATCTACGCTTTCAGCACTGACGAAGCAGGCAGCGTGAAACTCAGGCTCAGTTCCGACGGAAGTCATATAGAGCCGGTATGGGAAAACAAGGAGATCAATCCCATGCATGGCGGAGCAATTATTGTTGATAATCACATTTACACCGCTGTTTATGTAGGCCGAAGGTGGTATTGCATGGACCGGGAAACCGGTGAGCCTGTCTGGTCTTCGAGAGATATTGACAGGGGAGTAGTTATTTATGCCGATGGAAAATTATACTATTACACTGAAAGAGGTGAACTGGCACTTTCAAGGCCCGATCCCGGGGGAATGGAGATTATCAGCCAGGCCAGCATCGATCATATAGGGACAGGCCAGCATTTTTCGCACCCGGTAATCCACGAAGGAAGATTGTATGTAAGAAGAGGCCACGCTATGGTTGTGTTTGATATTTCAGAATGATAATTCATTTATCCAGTCCGCCAAATCACTTTCTTCGGCGTTATTGTACTGCCAGTGAAGGGATTATGTTGTTTTTTGATGGATAGAATCTATGCCTCATAATCAATTGAGTTCAGCTGTTAAATTAATTATCAATTACCTGTCGTAAATGAGCAATCAGGTTTTTATCAGAGAAATAAAGAAGGAAGATAATCCTCATCTCGCCTTATTGATCCGCGAAGTCTTTGATGAACA
>PXAP01000066.1 GCA_003567115.1 Bacteroidota bacterium | reverse complement strand
GATCAGTGCCTGGTTTTACAAGGCTCCCGGAGGCATTAACCCGGACCCGGAAAACCCGGGGTTCAAAAATGTTATACTGAAGCCCCAATTTTTAGAGGGACTAAATCATTTTGAGGCAGTTCATCATGGCCCATACGGCCCCATTAAATCATCATGGGAAAGAGGGGGCAACAAGATTCTGTACAATGTTACCATTCCGCCCAACAGCACAGCAAATCTTTATCTTGAGGGCAAATACAGTGTTCAGGAGGGTACTCCTTTATCTTATGAGGAAGATGGCAGCGAGGGTTATACTCAGGCCGGCAGTATTATAAGGCTTGCTGCAGGAAACTATATTTTTCTGATAGAGTAAGAGAGTTTTTGTTAAAATTACGGTTGTATTCTGACAGGCGGAGCTTTATACCGGTTTATAAACATAGTTCCCGAACCAGCGTAGAAGCCTCCAGATTACCCAGTTCCTGTGCTCTCAGCCAGTCCTCGCAGGCACCGGTAATATCTCCTGTGGTGGCTTTTGTATATCCGCGTTGTACCCAGGCAATCACAAAATATTCGTCTATATCAATTGCCCTTGTAAAACATTCTATTGCCTTTTCGTAATTATCCAGGTCAATCCTGGCAAGTCCCAGATTAAACCATGCCATATTATTTAAAGAGTCCAGTTCAATGGATTTTTTAAAATCCTCTATCGCTTCCCGGGTCATTCCAAGTCTGTATTTAGCAAGTCCCCGGTTATTAAATGCAATTACATACCCGGGATTATATTCAATTGCCTTATCGAAATCCTTCAAGGCTTTTTGCTTCTGATCAATGGTCATTCTTGTATATCCGCGGTTATTATAGGCTCTTGAATATTCCGGGTATAATTCTATCGCCGTAGAGTAATCTTCGATTGCTGCCAAAGGCTTTCCCTGTCTGAATCTGGCATTACCACGCATGTTGTAGGCAGCATGAAATTCATTATTCAGTTCGATTGCGTTGTTCAGATCCTCAATGGCACCACTGTAATCGCCAATACTGACTCTTGCATCTCCGCGAAGGTAATATGCATCTTCATTACCGGGATCGATCGTAATTGCCCGGGAGAGTTTTTCGATGGCATCGTCATGCATGCCTAATTCCATGCTGATAAAAGCATCTTTTATATAACCGGATGCAATAGATCTGCAACCCGTTACAAAAAGCTGGCAGCATATCAGAAAAACGCACAATTTATATACACTTGCATTTGACATCCTGCTAAAAGCTTAATTTAATACCTGCTTGTAAACTGGTATTATCAAAGGTTCAACAACAAATGAACATGAAAAAAAGTTCATGTGAAAACGAAGTGGTTCCGAGCTGTAAACATAAATTTTGGATATTTTTTAAGACAAAATTTCTGTTTTTTTACAGGATAAATATGACAGTATCTTTTTTGTAAATTATATTTCTTTAAGAATTTCATTAGCCCTGTTCCAGTCGTTTTCTGCACCTTTCTCATCACCGGTCTCCATCCTGGCGTTACCTCTTCCATTATATGCTTCCACATTCAGAGGATCAAGCATCAGTGCGTTTGTAAACATTTCGGCAGCTTCATTAAAATAGCCCAGTTCCATCATGGCGTCACCTGTGCTTATGAATAGTCCTGTATCCCTTTTATTGAGCTTTCCGGACATTTCAAGGTCGGAACAGGCATTGCCGATACTGTCCAGTTCCTTCCAGGTCAGAGCCCTGTTGTAATATACTATCGCATCTTCTTCCAGCTCAAGTGCACTGGTGAAATCGGATATTGCCATATCAAATTCACCCAGATAAAGGTATGATAATCCCCGGTGATTATATGCAGAGATAAGGTCATTGCCTTCTTCAATACTTTTTGAAAACAGCTCAATTGCAATGTCAAGGTTTCCCATATCCATTTCTTCCAGGCCTTTTTCATGGTCTGATTTTTCAGGTATACAGGCTGAAAGCAGTAACAATAGCATGAAACAAACAAAAATATTTGATCTCTTTGTTATTCCATCTGTCATGATTGAGTTCTTCATATTATATTAACTTTACAAGTTAGAAATAATTATAATATCAGGTAATATTTTGCAAGATAGATAAATTTCGAAGTAAAAATACCGGATCCCCTCATTCCTTCCGGAGTAATTTTATATATTTGTTTAGTCTGACAATGGATTTATAAAGAGATTTCAATCACGTACTTTTCTGCATCCATCCTGGTGAAAATCACATCTGATATATATATTTAAGTATTTACTGTGAACTATTTCCCAACAATTATTAAATTGCCGGTTGCTCAGGCATGATATAATTCAAAATTCAGGTTACATAAAAATAAATTTTTAAATAATTTAAAAAGATAAACATGAAGAGATTTATTGTGCTTTTTCTTTTGATTTCGGTTATCTATTCATTGGGTTTCCCTGGTGAAACCAGCGTGTACGGTCAGGAAACCGGTAAGGTGCAGGGTGTTGTTTTTCATGACAAATCAGGAAGCGGCAACTACAATGCATCCGACATTCCGCTTGAGGGAGTAGCTGTTTCCAACGGCCGTGAAATAGCTGTCACTGACACTGACGGGGCATACGAGCTTCCACTCAGGAATAATTCAGCAATATTTGTCATTAAGCCCGCTAACTGGATGGTTCCCGTG
>PXAP01000350.1 GCA_003567115.1 Bacteroidota bacterium | reverse complement strand
TAAACTCCTTTTCCCGGTCAAACAGGTATCTCCAGGTCACATGTGTCTTTATCGGCTTAAATGCAAGCTGGTTGGCAATTTTTATCATCGCCGGATTAAAATCGCCTATCCAGTTAAGCTCCAGGTCATTGTACTGAAATCCAGGTTTCAGGGCTATATCAGCAAAAGCCATTATCATCCCCCCTTCAATACCCTTCCCCTGGAACCGGGGCACAACTCCGAATATCACCCCGTAAGCCTTCCGGCAGGTTTTCCTCCACTTGTGGTAAAGAAACTTCAGTTTGCCGGCCAGATTCATTCTGCCGTTGAGATGCTTGATAATCTGGTTGATCTCCGGTATCATGATGAAAAAGCCTATGGGTTCGTCCCTGTAATAGGCGAACCATATCAACTTTTCATCCATTACAGGCCTGAAGCTCTGAAGCAGGGCACCGGCATGGGTCTTTGTTATTTTCTTTACTCCCGAATAACCTGCCCAGGCAAGGTTATATACAATGCGGAACTCTTCGGCAACCTTCCCAAGATTTTTTTTATCTATGTGACGGAATGAAAAATCCGGGTTCCGGAAAACCCTTTCGGCCTTTTCCATAATTACCGGATGGATCCCCTCGATGCTTATATCTCTTTGAAAAGTATACTGGTTAAAGTAATTCCTGAAACCGTACTCCTCAAAGAGATCCTTATAATAGCCAAAGTTCCAGGGCATGCAGTAATTCGGTTCTGAAAACCCCTCAACCAGCAGTCCCCACCACCTGTCCCTGTCGCCGAAATTCACCGGACCGTCCATCGCCTCCATTCCCCTGGCAGCAAGCCATTCTTTGCAGGCATCAAACAAAGTGAATGCCGCCTCTTTATCGTTAATACACTCAAAAAAACCCATCCCTCCGGTTGGCTGCTCATGGTTTCGGGCAATCTTTTCGTCGTAAAAAGCAGCCACCCTGCCTGCAACCTCGCCGTTTTCGCCGGCAAGTATCCAGCGAATGCAATCGCCGTGGCGAAATGACTTATTAATTGCGGGGTCGAACACCTTCTCCACATCCTCATCGAGAGGGCGTATCCAGTTTTTTTCGTTTTTGTACAATCTGACAGGCAGCAAAAGAAACTCCCTCCTGCTTTTTTTATCATTTACCCCGACCAGAGAATATCGTTTCATCCTAATAAAGTAAAGTTAGCAAATTTAGATCCTTTTTTACCCCGCGGAGTATCAGATAGCATTAATTTACGAAGAATGTCAGTGGCATGAAAAGAGATCTCCCTCATCATGGTTAACATCTCACATTGAGTTTTTGAATCCGGAATTGTGCCCGCGTCACCCTGTTTAAGCAGCTCATAATGTTGTTTTTCCTGTTCAGAGGCAAGAGCAAGGTATTTTTCGTATTTCTGTTTCACCTCAGAAGCCTTTTCCAGGGCTATCCCGGAAAACACCTCCATTGCCAGGCTGATCTGCCTGCAGGTTATTTCATGGTACTTCACCAGTTTCCTTTTATCCTCTTCACTTAAAGAAAAGTCTTCTTTCCGGAGGATTCCGGTCTTCCCGGGTAAAAAAGAGGAGACGGCGCCGGCAATATGATCCAGTCCCCTTACGGTATATATTATCTGTAAAGATTCGATCACTCTCTCCCTCCTTAACCTTTCCCGGTTGATCTTTATTACATAGATACTGATAGTTATGCATAAAAAATTCACTTTTTCCTGCTTCACCCTGATATCCCCGGGTGCATCTTCATCGCCTTCATTGACTTCAAGGCCTTCAACGCCTTTAACAGAAACAGGGAGGATGGAATCAACCATTCCCTGTACCATCCTGCCCGTTCTTTCCACCTCATTTTTTGCGAGATTAAGGGCCACAGCCGGGTTCTTAAGCATACTTTCATCCAGATAATGACTATTAAGGGCAGTTTTACCCGTTTTCACCCTCGCCGGTATCAACCATTCCATCAATCGGGCAATTAACCCGGTTAATGGCAGGATCAGCAGGGCTGTAACCACATTATATAAAGTATGGGCATTGGCAATCTGTCTTGGCATCAGTTCGGCCATCACCGCCATATTATACGTTTCGCCAGCCTCACCCGGGGAGACAACCCTTACAATCCCGGTAAAAGGTTCTATAAACCAATAAAATATCAGCACCCCTGTAAACTTGATAAGGGTAATTGTCAGGGCTACCTTCCGGGCCTCAACTCCGGTTTTTATACTGTTTACAAGAGCGGCCACTGCAGTTCCCATACCGGCACCAAGCAGAAGTGGTATGGAAGCCTCCAGGGTTATCACTCCCTGCATTCCCAGTATTATCATTATACCCACCAGAACAGAGCTGTTCCGTACAACAGCCGTGAGCAGTGTGCCTGCCAGAATTCCGTGCAGCGGATCCTCCAGCCTGAGAAGCAGCCGGATAAAGGGATCATAGCTTCGGAGCGGATAGATAGTTTCCGATAAAACATGCATGCCAAAAAACAGCAAGCCGAATCCCAGCAGGAAGTCTCCCGTATTCCTGAACTGTTCCTTCCCTGCAAAAGCATGCAGTAAAAACCCCAGGGCAACGAATAGCAGTGAAAAGCCGGTCAACCGGAAGGCAATAAGCTGTGCGGTTATTGTGGTACCTATAGCTGTCCCCAGTATGATCGCAGGTGTTTGCCGGAACCTCATCAGTCCGGCATTAGCAAAACTACCCAGCATCAGGTTGGTGGAGTGGTTGCTTTGATTCACCGTAGTTATGAATGCCCCCAGACCCATTGCCTTAAACCTGTTACCGGCCCGGCCGCCAGTTATTGCCCTCATCTTATCACCGGCTAATTGCAGCATTCCCCTGCTCATCATAAACAGTCCCATCAGAAAAAGTGCCAGTCCGCCGGCAATTCCAACACCCAAAAATAATAACCAGTCATCCCCGCGGGCGAAAAGATTGTAATGCTGAACATTTACATCGGCCCCGGACCTTATACGGGCAATAACCCGGTATTCACCCTCAGCTGTTCCGAGTCTGAAATTCACCACTGCCATTCCGGAAGAATCGGTGGGAACCATTCTCCTGTCAATCCGGTAATCTCCTCCCCCGGAAGGATAGTCAACCACCTCAAAAATAACCGGGATCCCTATAACCGGCTCTGATCTCTGATCTATCACCCTCGCCCTTAAGGGATCAACCATCCCGCCGGTCTCACCATGCTGTCTGTCGCCCGAAAACCCCGGTTCACCGGCCTTTTCGGGTTTTACCAGAAAATAGTATTGCATGCCCTGCACGTCCGGTTCATACAAACCTGTCCTCCCCGCAGAAAAGGAAAACAAACCGGTATGCATAAAAAGAATCAGTAATAATACCCTGTACCTTAAGCTCACCTGGCTGATAGTTTTTTCTTTACATATAAATATAGTACATAAAACCCGTCAGGCAATAAATGGAGTGAAAAACTTTTTACCTGGTCAGTTCCTGAAAAATACTTTCAAGTTTTTTCTCCTCTTTTTGCAGGGAAAGAACGGCAATTTTATTTGCTACCGCGAAGTCGAACACACTTGCACGAATATCATCATCTGAGCTGCTTTCAATTATCCAGTGCTTATCAGCAATCTTAGTCACCCTCTCCGCACCCTGAATTTCCAAAAGTTTCTCCTGGGCTACAATACTGTCGAACTCAACTGCGACCGACTGCTTTTTCAATCCGGTCAGACCGGTTATGTTCTCCC
Organism: Bacteroidota bacterium; assembly: GCA_003567115.1. Taxonomy (GTDB): domain Bacteria; phylum Bacteroidota; class Bacteroidia; order Bacteroidales; family PUMT01; genus PXAP01. The sequence continues at coordinate 8,173 of PXAP01000350.1, read as the reverse complement.
GGGTGTCATCGGCCACTATCACGCCCTTGTTGATAATAATTATCCTGTCGCATATAGCCTCCACTTCCTGCATTATATGTGTGGAAAGCATAACTGTCTTCTCCTTTCCCGCACTTGCAATAAGGCTGCGGATCTCCACTATCTGGTTAGGATCCAGTCCCCCGGTCGGCTCATCCAGTATAAGCACATCCGGATCATTTACCAGTGCCTGTGCCAATCCCACCCTCTGCCTGTAACCCTTGGAGAGGGCACCTATCTTCTTATGCTGTTCTCCGGTCAGACCGGTCATTTCAATAAGTTGCCCCACCCTGTTTCTTGTAATTTTCGAATCATAGAGCCTGGCCACAAAACGGAGGTATTCCCTTACATACATATCGGTATAGAGAGGATTGTTTTCGGGAAAATATCCTATCCTTTCCCTTACCCTTAGAGAATCCTCCATAACGTCTACTCCGTTTACCAGGACTTTTCCCGAATCTGCAGGTATAATACCCGTTATTATCCGCATCATAGTGGTTTTACCTGCACCGTTGGGGCCAAGAAAGCCCAGTACTTCACCGTTGTCAATATTGAACGACACATTATCCAGAGCCAGCTGGTTACCATATTTTTTAACAACGTTTTTTACCTCTACCGGCATAATTGATCTTTTATATTAAATATGGTAAAATTATAAAAATCCTTCCGGAATTGTGTTCATGTGACTATTTTTCCTGTCTTGCCTGTAATCAGGGTAAATTTACAGTAATGTCCATGCAGTCTATTTTACGGTAAGTCCAACTTTTTAAATCCAGGCCATATGACAGATCCCGGCAGAATTATCGCCACACCCGGCATTACTGTCCGTCTTAAAAATTATGATACCACTTACAGCGGCAATTTCAGCACACCAAAGGAGGCAAGCAAAATGCTCAGAAGAGATGTCAGAAGAACGGCTAAACTCAGAACAGGCTTTATGCCGCCAGCCGCCATTCCATCCTGATAATTTTCCAGGCTAATACATCACCGAATGGATGGTTGAGACACCTGCATGGGGATTTACTGCCATCACGGGAATCCCGGCACTATTGGCTATTATCTCCTGCTCGGGCAGTCCGAGCAAATAACTTGTCATATCTATCCCTTTACTGGTGGTGATCAGTATAAGGTCGGCATCTATCTCCTGAGCAAAAGAGAGAGTCTCTTTTGCAAAATTACCTGATTTGGTGGCAGTATGTATTTTGTAGTCTATATTGTTCTGGATAAGGTAACGGGTTGCAAAGTTCAAATTTATATTGACCTTTTTAAGGATAGACTTATCGCTGATAAAGGGCTTAAAAAGATGCACCCGTGAGTTGAAATATCTGCAAAGGTAGATTGCCCAGAAGACCTTTTCCCTGGTCTCTGCCTTGAAATCTATCGGGAAAACTATATCAGTGAACCTGTGTTTCTCCGAAGGCTTATCCTGTACTACCAGAAACGGTATTTTACTGCTTACTATCACTTTTAGTGCATGGCTGCCGGTAAATTTCTGCATACCCTTTACACCATGGGTCCCCATTATAACCATACGTGCCTTATGATCAGTGGCATATTTGCCGATAGTATTGAAAATGGTTCCGGTAAGAACCTCATAATCAATTTTTATACTATTAATATCATAAAAATCTTTGCTGATATCCAAAAGTTTTTTTTCCGCCTCTTCCTTAGTTGTCTTAACTTTCGAATTATTATCAACTACATGTAAAAGCCTGATGGGGCAGTCAGTATATTTGGAAATGCGCAGGGCATGAGCAAGGGCATTTTCTGACACTGGTGTGAAATCACAGGTAACAAGAATTTCCTTTTCCGGTGTTTCCATGGGTTATGAGTTTAATTTTTAACAGATACGAATTTTAAAATCAAAAGGTTATAAATTTAGTTAATGGTAATACGAATTATAAAATGAAAAGGTTATAAATTTGGGGAGTTTTTTTCGATTAATTACAGGCCGGTATCCTGCCACCATAACTGCACGGTGCGGGGAACAGGGAAATTAGCCACATCTGTTCAGGGATATGAGCCCAAAAATCGTATTTTTGCACAAAATTTTTCAACTGCATATAAAATGAGTATTAAAAAAAGAACTAAAATCAGGGAAGTACTGATTTCAAGTAAATTTGGAAGTGAATTCACCCTAAAGGGGTGGGTAAAAACCCGCCGGGGCAGTAAAAAAATTGCCTTTATAGCCCTTAATGACGGCTCTACAATAAATAATATACAGATTGTTGCCGACATAACCGATTTTCCTGAAGATCTCCTCAGGCAGGTCACCACCGGAGCCTGCATATCGGTTACCGGAACGCTTACCCCCTCGATGGGCAGCGGGCAGGATGTTGAGATCAAAGCAACAAAAATAGAACTTTACGGGCCGGCCGACCCGGGAAGCTATCCCCTTCAAAAAAAGGGGCATTCCCTGGAGTTTCTCAGGGAGATAGCCCATCTGAGGCCCCGCACCAACACCTTCGGAGCCATACTGAGGCTGCGTCATGCCATGTCATATGCCATTCACAAATATTTTAACGACAACGGCTTTTACTACCTTCACACACCTATTATCACCGGCTCGGATGCCGAAGGTGCAGGAGAGATGTTCAGGGTAACCACCCTTGACATGATGAACCCTCCCAAAAACGGAGAGGGGCAGATCGATTACAGGGAGGATTTCTTTGGCAGAGAGACCAATCTTACCGTTTCAGGCCAGCTTGAAGGTGAACTCGGAGCACTTGCACTGTCCGATATCTACACTTTCGGTCCTACTTTCCGTGCTGAAAACTCCAATACACCAAGGCATTTGGCTGAATTCTGGATGATAGAGCCCGAGATGGCATTTTATGATATCAATGACAACATGGACCTGGCGGAGGATTTTCTCAAATACCTGGTTGTTTATGCGCTGGAGAACTACTTTGAAGATCTGCAGTTTCTCAACAATATGTACGACAAGGATCTTCTCTCCAGGCTCAACTCGGTAATAAACTCCGATTTTGTAAGGATAACCTACACGGAGGCCATAGATATTCTTAACACCTCGGGGGTAAAATTCGAGTTTCCGACCAACTGGGGATCGGACCTGCAGTCGGAGCATGAAAGGTACCTGGTTGAAAAGCATTTCAAAAAGGCTGTTATCATCACCGGTTACCCCAAAAAGATAAAGCCCTTTTATATGAAGCAGAACGAAGACGGCAAAACAGTCCGTGCCATGGATGTTCTTTTTCCCCGGATAGGTGAGATAGTGGGAGGTTCCCAGCGGGAAGAGAATATGCAGAAGCTGGAAAGCCGGATCACGGAACTTAATTTACCCCGGAAAGACTTATGGTGGTACCTTGATACCCGTCGCTTCGGAAGTGCCCCCCATGCCGGATTCGGACTGGGTTTTGAGAGGATGATGCTTTTTATTACGGGTATGGGTAATATAAGAGATGTCATTCCCTTCCCAAGAACACCCAATAATGCTGAATTTTAACGTGTTACCACTTTCGCTGAAATTCCCGGTAAAATCAGCATAACTGTATTGTTAGAAAAATATTTTGTAAATTGCATGCATATGGTTTCCCACTGTGCATAAAAAAAAAGAAGACCCGGGTAAAAAAAGGAAAGTCCGGGAAAAAAGGAAGACTCAAAAAAAAGAAGACAAAAGGAAGACTCAGAAAAGGAAGACTCAGGTAAAAACATGTTAAAGCAAAGATTAAACCAAAAGTTGCTTCAAAGGCTTTCTCCCCAGCAGATTCAAATGATCAAGCTGCTGGAGATACCTGCTATGCAGCTTGAACAAAGGATCAAGAAGGAGCTCGAGGAAAATCCGGTACTGGAAGAAATAGATAGTAATGATTCAGATGCAGCAGGGGAGGAAGAGGAAGCAACCACCGATGAAAAAGACCAGGATGACGAGGAGTTTTCGATTGAAGATTATATGGAAGATGATGAAATACCCTCTTATAAGCTAAGTACAAACAACTATTCCGATGACGACAGAAAGCCGGAGATACCTGTCGGCTCATCAACCGGTTTCCATGCATACCTGGAAAGTCAGCTCGGTTTGCGTTCGCTGACGGAAAGGCAGGAATTACTGGCCAGGTACATTTTGGGAAATATGGATGATGACGGTTATCTCAGGCGAAAGCTCGAAGCCATTGTTGATGATCTGGCCTTTACCGAAAATATAACAACTTCAGAAGAAGAGCTTTACGAGATACTTGAGAAGGTGCAGGATTTTGACCCTCCCGGCGTGGGAGCACGCGACCTTCAGGAATGCCTTCTTCTGCAGATTAACCGAAAGGACCAGTCCGTTCACTCCATAGCCCTGGCCCGCCGGATTATCAAATCCCATTTTATGGAGTTCACAAGAAAGCATTACGACAAGATCCTGAAACGTATGAATATCACGGAAGATGAACTGAAGTATGCCATAGATGAGATACTTAAGCTTAATCCCAGGCCCGGCAGCACATATAGTGATTCCTCCCAGCAGTCATTGCATCAGATAATACCGGACTTCATTCTGGACATAAAAGATGGTGAATTCACGCTAAGCCTGAATTCCCGGAATGTTCCCGAGCTACGCATAAACCATACCTACAGTGAAATGCTCGAAACATATGCCCACCGGAAAAACAAATCCGACAAGAAAGACAAGGATACAGTAAATTTTGTGAAGCAAAAGCTGGATTCGGCCAGATGGTTTATAGACGCCATTTTACAGAGGCAGAACACCCTTCTGATTACCATGAACGCCATTATCGAATACCAGAGAGAGTATTTTGAAGAGGGAGATGAGACAAAGCTCAAACCGATGATACTTAAAAATATTGCTGAAAAAACAGGACTTGACATTTCCACCATCAGCCGGGTGGCAAACAGCAAATATATACAGACTCATTTCGGGATCTTTCCCCTTAAGTCCTTCTTCTCCGAGGGCCTTCAAAGAGAATCGGGCGGGGAGGTATCCACCCGCGAAATAAAAAACATCCTTGCCGAATGCATTGCCAGTGAAGATAAGCGTACTCCCCTGACGGACGAGAAGCTGGTATCAATACTCAAGGAAAGAGGTTATAATCTGGCCCGACGCACTGTTGCCAAATACAGGGAACAGCTTAATATACCCGTTGCCAGGCTCCGAAAAGAACTCTGATCTTCTCAAACCATCCCCTATGCAAATTCTGGCCATAATTATTTCCATTATCTTCAATCCTTTCATAATGCCCCCCGTTGGCCTGCTGATCCTGTTCAACTCGGGCACATACCTTGATTTTCTCTCCTTTCCGCAAAAAAGGGCTATTTTTATTATACTTATTACAGGAACCACCATCCTTCCCCTCATTATATTTCCTTTTATGAGGCTTCAGCGGATGATCAGTGATATCCGACTGGCCGATCACCGCGAACGTTTCCTGCCACTGTTGATCACTTTTGTATTCTACAGTTTTACCTGGTATATGTTGTCAAGAATGAACGCTCCCGGACTGGTAAGCACCTACACCATAACGGCGTCTCTTGCCATACTGATTTGTGCACTGATATCGCTTAAGTACAAGATAAGCCTGCACATGACAGCCCTCGGTGCCCTCGCCGGCATGCTCCTTGCCGTGGCTTTCAGGTTCAATATCAATCTGCATCTCTGGCTTTCACTTGCTTTTCTGGCCGGGGGCCTGACGGGATGGGCCAGGCTGAAGCTTAAAGCCCACAAACCTTCGGAGGTTTACCTGGGTTATCTGAGCGGGGTGGCGCTGGCATTTTTCATGCTGTACAATTACTGAAAAAATAACCTCCGGGTCAATAAACATCAGCTTCTCCTGCATCATAAACTTTCCCGGCACCACAAGCTTCCCCGGCACTGTTTACTTTCCCGGAAATATTATAATGCCATGCAGATACGGCATTTTGTCCGGAGAATAAAATCAATTTTTCAACCACCGGGACTTCTGACAATTTTCTCCACCCTCTCCTGCAGGAGATCACTTCCTGCCGGGCAACCAGGCATTCCAAAAAAATATCTGTGCCCTGCAAAGTGCCTTACGGCCGGTTTTCCCTGCCCTGCATCCCTGTCCGTATCCCTAATCCGTTTCATAAGCATTTCAGCATCAAGATCCTTCTGTCTGATCATCCTGAACCATCCTTTACTCTCCAGCCAGTGCCCCAGGTACTCCTGTTCGGTCTGTCCCGGAGTAGGTATCAGCACTGCCCTCTTGCCCGTTGTCAGCAGATCCATAACAGAGCTGTATCCACTGCGGCACACTATAACCTCTGATTCCCTGAGAGCTTTCAGCATATCATCCGAATTTAGATAAGTAACTATTTCCATTTCCCCCCTTTTTCCCCTTTCCGGGGAACCAAACGGCAGTCCCCTGACAATCAGCATTCTCATCCCGGTGCCCCCCATACTTTCAATGATTATCTCCTCCAGCATACTGCGCTGAGGTTCAGGCCCCGACAAAATAACCATAACCCTGTAGCGAAAAGAGCTTTCGCCGGGGTCAGCTGATTTGCAATAAAACGGAAATTCACCGGCAGCTGAAAACCGGGGAGTAACAGAAGGTCCGGGATGAACCGAAAAACGGGGAGGGACAGAAGATCCGGGAGGGACAGAAGATCCGGGAGGGACAGAAGATCCTGAAAAAGCAGAAGGCACTGCCGGCGAAAACCTGCTCAGCCAACCTGTAAAATACACGGCAGGGATCTTCTCCCACCCCCTTATCAATCGTCCGGCGGCACTGGCATCCCTGAAATCGGGTATCCAGCATTGATCAAAAGCCTTTAACCGGTGTCTGATCACCAGCGAGAGAGGACCTTCAAGCATACGCAGCCAGCCGGGAAGGGCAGGCCTGATCTGGTGAGTTATCAGAACCGACGGCACCGATTTGTGTGTAAGCCCGTACCGGTTATCAGAAACTATCAGATCGGGTTTGAACTTTTCCACCAACCCCCTGAGAATTTTTTTTTCACGTACGGTATGATATAAAAAAGCCGGTATCCGGAACAACAACCTGATAAAAAGATACCGGCGGGAATAGGAAACAGAAAAGCCGGGAAAAGGAAGCAGCTGCAGCCTGTTATTGCTGATTGCATCTTCCGTCAGCCCGGTGTTTCTAACTACGAAATTTGCTGCACAGGCGGTTTTCCCGGTTAATTCTTCTGAACCGGCACTCCCTTCAGCCGGCTGATCAGGACCGGAGAGTTTAAACTCCTTTTTAATAAGTTCAGCGCCCGGCCCGGAGCAAGCCACAATCACCCGGCACCCGGCCCTGAGGAAGGCCTTAATTACGGGAACACAACGGGAGGCATGGCCCAGTCCCCAGTCCATCGGACAAACCAGCACACTCAACTTTCCCATCCTTACAGTTATTTTAACAATAAACTGAGCTCCCCGCAAGCCCCGGCTATACAAGCCGCTGGTAATAATCCTTACCTGTCAGTGATCATTACATGGCGGGTTCTGTCTTAGAATTAAAAAATAAATATGAACAGATAAAGCCCTGATTATAAAGCAGGAGACATAACTGCCTGAAATATCATTCCGATATCTGCACGGCGATACCCAAATCTTGAACTCTTGCCGCAATACGATGCAACTCTTTTGCCGGTATCTTATGCAATCCCACGGCAGGAGTATCCCGGGCAATAGTGTACACCATTACCATCTGCGGTCTGAGCCGCCTGACAAGCTGAAGCCATTGCCGCAGTTCCTCTTCAGTAGCATTATCCACCACCCTCCCCTGGCAGACACCTCTTATGAACATAGTCTGCAAAATAAACCTGCCTTTAAACCGCATAATATTTTCCACCAGGCGCTTGTAGCTGAAACCCTCTGCCGGCTGGTTCATCAGTTTCGCTGTTTCCTCCCTGGCAGAGTCAATTTTAAGTATATTCATATCGACCATTTCAAGAGCGCTGAAAACATTGGGGTCATCAAGCATGGTCCCGTTTGAAAGCACCGCTATCTTTGCATCAGGAGCAAAACGATCGCGAAGCAGCATTGTATCCTCAATAACAGCTCCGAAAAAAGGATGAATTGTAGGTTCGCCATTACCTGCAAAAGTTATTGTATCGGGCTTTTCCTCTCTTCCCTTCATATATATAAGCTTTTCCTTCAGCTTATTTCTTACAATTTCACGTGGCGGAAATCCCTCACTGTCGTAAAGCCCCATGTCAGTCCATC
>PXAP01000085.1 GCA_003567115.1 Bacteroidota bacterium | reverse complement strand
TTATCCAGCCATTCAATGTGCCCGACACCTTCCTGATGTATAATTCAGCACCATAGCTGTATCCTCTGGTACTTATCAGATCTGTTTCAAGCGCGGGATTAAGGATTATTGTTGCATTGTTTTTCGGTTCTATAATATTTTGCATGTTCTTATAATATACTTCTGCCGATGTTTCAATACTATTGTCCAGCATATTCCTGAAAAAGCCAATGGCCAGCTGGTCACTCAGCATGGGGGGCTGATGCTCATTGCTAAGATACCAGACATCGGCAGGTGTGGGCAGAGCGGTGTTGGATACAACGTTAATGTACTGGTTTATCCTGTTATAACTCATCTTAACGGATGTATAGGGATTAAACTGATATCTGATGCTCAACCTTGGCTCCGCCCCCCCATAACCGGCCATCACCTCATTTGTGGCAAATTCGGTTGAATCGATCAGGGTAAAACCGGACCTTGGCATGTCTTTTTCATAAATGCGCGATATCCCCGGCCCCAGCTTGTAATAACGGGTGTAGCGCATGCCGGCCTCCACTGAAATTTCACCGGTGAGGATGATATCACCACTGATGTAACCAGTCAGTTCAGCTGCTCTTTCATTGTTTAGAGAAAGTTTTTCCAGGGTTGAACTGTTTCCGTGAGGGGATATGTTTCCGGGCTCAAGGTTGTAGTAAATTGCATTTATTCCTCCTTCAAAAGCGTTGTCGGGGCTATGATAGTAATTCAGGTTCCATTTGAAATTACTGTAATTGATCCTTGATTCCAGGTTATAGGAATTGCCCGGATTAAGAGAACTGCTGCCTGTTACGTTATAGTTGTAACCACTGTGACCGATCAGCATTGAAGACATCATTTTTTCTGAATGAACACTGTTCCATCGTAATGAGCCCATTATGCTGGAATAATTGTAATCGGTATTATCTCCGAATGAAAAGCCGTCGTGGCTGGAGTAACCGAAAAGCCTGAAGTTATTGTTTTTATTTACGGGTAAAAAAGCGATTCCGCTGATATCGTAAAATTGTGCGGAGCTGTTCATCAAATCTTCATCGGGCATCCTTTCAAGCAGCCAGTTGGAATATGACGAACGCCCTCCGATAAGAACGTACCCGTTGTCAACGGGAAGAGGAGATTGGAGACTGAGACGGCTGCTTAAAAGTCCGATTCCCCCGTTAAAGGTAAGTTCGTCGGTTTCTTTTCCTCCCAGGCGTATATCCATGACTGATGCTGATCTCTCGCCGAACCTGGCGGGTATGCCTCCCTTAATAAGTGCCACATTACTTACCAGATCGGGATTTATCAGCGAGGTTAATCCGAAAAGATGAGAAGAGTTAAAGAGAGGGACCCCTTCAACCAGAATAAGATTCTGATCGGCGCTGCCTCCCCTCACGTGAAAGCCGGTTCCGAATTCACCTACAGTCTGTATTCCCGGCAAAAGAGTGAGGTTTCTTATTATATCCCTTTCTCCCAGACTGGTGGGAAGTCTTAAAAGTGTTTCCGAGTCTAACCTGATCATACTCATCTGTGTCATTGAGATATTTGAATCCTCCCTTTGGGCAAAGATTGTTACCTCATCAATCAACTGACTCTCCTCTAAAAGAGAAACGTTAAGTTCACCCGGGGAGACAAGTTGTATGGTTTTGACATCGGATTGATAGCCCACGTAGGAAATGGTAAGCTGGTGTTCGCCTACCGGCAGCTCAAGTGAATATTGCCCCTCCCGGTTGGTTGTGGTTCCTATACCCAGGTCTTCAACATAAACGATTACACCTATTAAATCCTCTTGGGTAAGCTTGTCGGTTATCTTTCCTTTTATGCCGGCCCTGTTGTATTTACCGAATTCATGAGGATTACCCACGATAAGATCGCGGTCGGAACGGTCCTCCGCATGGCGGGGAATTCTTTCCACGGGTAATATGATCAGGTTCCCGTGAAATTTTACAAAATCCATGTTTCTTTCAGAAAGTATAGTGCCGAGGGATTTTTCCAATGGGAATTCCAAAATTTCTGAATTTACACTGTCATGGTCAAACCAGTGCCGGTCAAAGAAAATGCGGACAGAATGAATTTGTTCGAGTTTTGAGACTGCTTTGGCTACGGGAATATTCTGTCCGGACTTCATGTTGTTATCCTGGCAAAATAATTTTGCACCATTTAAAAACAGAATAAATATAAGCAAAACAGTTACCCTGGAAAGTAATATTTTCGGCACCCTTTTACGATTATTCATGGTTGACGTGAAACTAAACTAAAAAATATATATAAAATAATAATGTGATTATTCCAGGATAACTTCAGTTTGTGCCGGGTATCGGCATCTTTTAACAAGTTTTGGGAAAACGGCTAAAATACTAAAATATTACTGCAGGTTTCAATAAAAAGAGACCGGTTTGTATTTATCTTATAAAGTGAGCCGGCATTTTCAGACACGATATCTTTAACCTGCAGGCAGATAAAATTATTATTAAGTTTTTATATTACACAGGAGGCACATATAGGCAAATATCGATACGTACCTATAATATGATTTGTCTTCTGTTTCAGGATATATTGAAAGACAGGGGATTTATTAGATATAAATCCCATTCCAGGTTTAAAATGCGAATCCAATTCCCAGTTTAAAACCTGAAGCGTAGATATCCGACCTTCTGT
>PXAP01000306.1 GCA_003567115.1 Bacteroidota bacterium | reverse complement strand
CAGGTGCATTCGGATCCATATTATAGGGCAGGGCATACAACTGGGATAGATGAAAATATCCCATTCCCCTTAAAGCAAGGGCTTCACCACGGAACTGGTCATATTCATCCTGTGAAATCATTAGAGGTACAATCCGGTCCTTGTTTTCCTCCAGTCCCTCGAGAAAAACATTGATCCTGTTTATTGCAAAATAGACCCGTCCCCACAGGGTCTGAACCTCACTGGTTGTTGTAGCCATAACATGTTGCCAGGTCTGGTAACCCGTAACACCGTTTGATTGACGATTCAGAAAATCATCGCCACGGATGTCATTATAAACCTGGTATCTGCCTCCAAGGTACTGTCCGTGCTTAAAATGAACATATAATCCGGACACCTGGTTGACAACCCTATCTCTGGTATCAAATGCTGTAACATCAGAAATGGCTGTCGTTGGCACCGGATCAAGATATTCCTCAAAACAGGAATTAAGTATGCCGGTAGCCAGTATTAAAAATAATATTATGATATATTTTTTCATTGTTATCTTTTTTAAAGGTTATCAAAAATCAACGTTTATACCAAATGTCACTGTCCTTGCCTGAGGCACCGTATTCCTGTCCACGCCCGGAACCAGGTTAGTGTCACCCATTGAAGATATCTCCGGATCAGCTCCCTCATATTCGGTAATGGTCAGGATATTAAACATCTGGGTGTATATCCTGAGATTATCAATTCCAATACCCCTGATGAAATCACCTCTGAGAGTATATCCCAGGCCGAGGTTTCTGACTTTAAGGAAATCACCCCTCTCAACATTTTGAGATAGTACCATAGTGGAACCATTTGATACATTGTCACCAAAGATTGGTTTAGGTATATCTGTTATATCACCGGGATTTTCCCATGCTGTTTCATAAACCTCTACGGTATTGTTCCATGTACGCTGATCCCTTAAACCAGCCTTGGAACCATTGTAAATATCAAAACCAAGGGCAAAGGTCAATCCCACGGTGGCATCAAAATTACCCCAGAAAAAGTTATTATCTAATCCGCCGAAAATATCCGGGATAGGATTACCCAGAACCTGGCCGTCCTGGGTTATATTTATTGCACGGTGCGCTGTACCGTCAGCAAGACGCCATCTGTTAATATGATCGTAATATACGGTTTCCCCTTCACCGCTCTCAAACATCCTTCTGCCTGTGTCAGGGCAAACACCAAGAGTTTTAACTCCCCATATCTGACCTATGGGATAACCTACTTTTGTACGATTGGTAGTTTCCAGGCCGGCGGTTACACCCAGAATCTCATCAACGCCCGGAGCAAGTTCGGTAACCTCATTTGTCAGCGTGCTGAAATTCAATGTGGAAGTCCATCTGAACCGGGGAGTCGAATAATTGTATGAAGTCATTTCAAACTCAAAACCCCGGTTAAACATTGCCCCCACGTTGGCAGGAATGCTATTGCCGGGGATTCCCTTGGAGGGAGATTGGGGCACACTAAGCACCAGTCCGTCAATAATATTGTGATAATAACTCGTTTCAACCTGGATCCTGTCCTGCAAAAATGCAAATGCAAGGCCTATATCATATTTGCTGCTGGTCTCCCATTGCAAATCTTCATTACCTACAGTTGAAAAGAACAGGGTGGGGTTTTCATTATATACTCCGGCAGAATAAAGGAAAAGTGAGGCAAAATTACCGATAGCTGTAATATTACCAACCTGTCCATAGCTGGCTTTTAACCTCAGATCTGAAACAAAGTCGCCGATCGGATTTTCAGCGATAAAATTTTCTCTTGACAGATTCCACATGGCCGAACCGCCGAAAAAATTACTCCATTTATTGCCGGCAGCCAATCCGGAAAATCCATCCCTTCGTCCGCTGGCCTCAAAAAAGTATTTTCTGTTTATATTAAAGTTTAAACGGCCAAAGTATGAAATAAAGTGATTCTCGGTTTCCATCAGGGGCGATGGAGGCCTCGGAGTAGTAAAGCTGCCCTGGTATGAGGTGAAAAACGGGTCGGCTACGTCTGATCTGGCGCCGCCCCAGCCATTATATTCAGAACGTTGCTCTTCAGTTCCGACCAGCACATTAACATTCAACAGATCCTCATAAGAAAAAAGATAATTCAGGGTATTTGTCCAGTTCCACCGGTTCCGCCGATCAAAGGAATTGCCTGCATAACCATTGAGAGTTGTTCCGTCTCCGTGGCGCGCGTCCCAGAAAGTTTTTGACTCTATTCTGCTGTTATCAAAACCAAATGATGAACGGAAAACCAGGTCGGGAAGAATTTCTATATTTGTAAAAAGGTTGGAAATAATCCTTTCACTCTCAGCATTGTGGTAATTGTAATCAAACAGGAAATCAGGGTGAAAAAAACCTACCAATTGCCGGTTATTAAGTAACCCTAATAACCCCCACGGTGCAATGTTATAATATTTACCCGGCTCATCGGCTACGGGAAAATCATTCGGGGTCTCAACAAAACGCGGAGCATTGGGTGCAAATAAAAAAGCAACCCGCCCTACACCGGCTGTTGAAAAACTGCCCCCCGGTAATGAACCGGTCGATGGAGCAGTTGAAAATGAATTGGAATATGAAAAGTTTACTCCGGCCTCAATGGCATCTGTTAGTTGATGATCAATATTCAAACGAGCACTTTTCCTG
>PXAP01000233.1 GCA_003567115.1 Bacteroidota bacterium | reverse complement strand
GCTTGAAAACGAAAGTGATTATGTGCTCGAATTTACAACACAAAATAAAATCAAACCCGGTGAAACAGTGATAACATTCCTCGACAACAACACCGATATGGTTTATTTTGAAGGAAACTGGTTCAAAATAGAAATTTATAATCCTGCTTTTCCCGACGGGGTGACACCGGATATAGAAGAAGGAATATTCAGTGATTCCGGTGAGTTCAATGTGACAGATGTAGTTGAGGATGATACCAGGGAGATAACCGAAATCAGCGACAGCAGCTTTACTGTATCGGGTACGGTAAAGGCTGACCTTGATCCCGGTGTTATAGGATTAAGATTAACTATTGAACAGCAAAAGACAGAACCTTTCCCCGTTGCAGGCATTGATTACGACCCGGAAGATGATACTGATTACGGGCTTGCCATTGTCGGTGTCAGGATACCTTTCGGGGATATTACAGCAAATCCCGATCTCAGAGGGTTTGACAATCTCTATGATACGGAAATACCAATAAGATTCACCAGGGAAAAACACGGAAACCTTCAGTTTGGCGCCGGTCTGAACATTATTGACAACCGCAGGGAGCTTACCGCATTGCATGACGGGCTCCGGCTTACAAGCGACCCGGAAGATGACTCGTTTTACGTGGAGCTGGATCCTGAATCGCTGACATTTCTATCCGATCTGGAAGCAGAAATTACCTTGTTAAATTATTATACCAGCAGTTTCACCATAAGGAAAACCGAATTCGGGGTGGAAGCGGATTATGATTCCCCCAAAGACGAGAAGGCCAACAACACTGCTGAACTGGTGGGCAGCAGCCTGGTGTTCACTGTTGACGGTTTCAGCCGTTACACTGCAATTGAAGATGCCTATACACTGACCCTGGAGGCCAGTCCGCCCGAAGGAGGTACAGTGGAGGACCTTACAGATGAATCACCCTATACATTTTATACAGAGGTTTCTGTTAAGGCAGAGGCGAACGAGGGTTATCTCTTTGTGAACTGGACCCGGGATGAAGTTATAGAAAGCAGCGAAGCAGAGTTCGATTACCTGATTCTCGATTCCGATGTAACTCTTACGGCCAATTTTGAGGCTACCAGCACTGTCAGCTTCACGGTTCAGAAAGAGGATGAGACACCTGTAGCGGGTGCTGAAATTACAATCCTGGAATCCAATGAGGAGGTTGCCTCCATCACCACAGATGCTGACGGCAAGGCTGAAACTGAGCTGACAGCAGGTAATTACAGCTATGCTGTCACCGCCGATGAATATGAGGATTACAGCGGAACATTTACCGTGGATGATGAGGATAAGGATATCACCATAACCCTGCTGCATGTCGGATTGTTTGATGAGCCGCCGCTCTCCGGTAAGATAAATGTCTATCCCAATCCGGGCAACGGGCTGTTCCATATTGAATATTCAGGGCAGGCCGGGGCCACAATAACTGTTGAGGTGTTGAGCGTTACCGGAAACCTGGTTTATGTCAGGGAGTTCCATGGTGTTGATGTTCTGAGGGAAACCATAGACCTGCAGCATGTCAGCAAAGGTATCTATCTGCTCAGGATAAATAAAAACGGCAGAACCAGCACAATCAGAATGGTGTTCAGATAAAACCCCCTGGTTTTCCTGACCGGGGTAATAGAGGACTTTCATAAAAGCAAGCAGCCTTGATAAGGGCTGCTTGTTTGTTTTATTTTTTCAACATTTATCCTGTAAAAAAAGTCATAATTTTGTTTTAAAAATCAACAAAATTATGACTTACAGGATGAACCGCTTCGTTTTAATATGAAAATTTTTTCATCCGTCTGTGAGTAATTTTGGCTAAAAAAAATTCATGTACATTTCTCCTGTAAAAAAGAAGCCAAAATTTTGTTTGAAGAAGTTACAAAATTTTGACTTACAGGAGGAACCGCTTCGCTTTAACATTAAACAAAACGGTATTATAATTTGCCAAAACGTAACGGGCGGTATGAACGGGTCGCCTGTTCTTATCCGTTACTTTCTTTGTAACGGACTTTTATTATAATGAGCCGTACAAGCAACACCAAAAGGAGAAATACCATTATAATAACGGCATACGACCAGAGACTGAGGGGTACACCCGCCACTGAAACTATTCTCTCATGAGTATCCCGGTAATAGCCGGGCATCACCGGTAAATCCCCACTGTTTTTATCAAAAGATACTGCATATTGTGCAATGGCTTCCCATACCTTGTACTCTTTCCCCTGACGGGTTATTATCGCTTGTTCGGGATCAACCGGATTGCCGTGCTTATCCTTGAGCACAATTTTCAACCCTGGCAGTATATCACCTATCATGGGTAAAAATGAGGTTAAATAATAGTCGGTTACAATATGATAAAGCCTGTCACCTTCGCCGTCTATCAATTCATAGCTGTTATCATCCTGGATTCCTTCCCCCGTATATACTTCGGCACTTATAACCGACCGGTAGGCGGGGACAGGCAAGTCGAGGAAGGGGACGGTCAGCCAGGTGGCTTTCCCCGGATCGTATGAATAGTGAAGTCCCGAGACCTGCTGAAAATAGACATCTCCCATTATCTGCGACAACAATGAAATTATCTCCAGAACATTAAGGACTTCCCTTTCGGTAAGATACAGGGAGACCAGGGGATAGCCTGCCCTGCCGTCAGG
>PXAP01000260.1 GCA_003567115.1 Bacteroidota bacterium | reverse complement strand
ATGACAAAGGGAGCGGATATATTCAAACTGGGAATTTCGGGTGCCCCGGTCACCAACTGGCGTTTTTACGATACCATTTATACCGAACGATATATGCGCACCCCGCAGGAAAATCCTGACGGCTACGATGATAATTCACCAATCAACCACGTGGACAAGCTCAGGGGCAAATTTATGATCATCCATGGTACGGCCGACGACAATGTTCACCTGCAGAATACCATTGAGATGGTGGACCGGATGGTGGAGGCCGGAAAACAGTTCGAACTCCTGCTGTACCCTAACCAACGCCACGGAGTGAGAGGAGACGCTGCCTATCATATGTATACCAGGATAACTGATTTCATTCTTGAAAATCTTTAATTGTTATAGTGAAGACCTGATCCGGCACCCGGGGTATTTTTTCTTTTTCCCGGCAGGTATGTGCCGGCCATTTTTTAACCAAACATGCCTTCCGGGCAAAGCCCGGCCAGGACATGACCGCACACGGGGACAAGAGTTTTTATATTACATTAAATGTATTTCAATGATATCATGATATTTTGATCATTATGGTTATTATCGGGTGATCTTAACAAGGGAAAATATTCCCTTCACCAATACGTTATTATCCTGCAGCCAAAAAATGCCCCATGAAACAGCAAAAAACAAGATCTTTTTTGCTGTCACCGGTTTAATAAATCAAAAATTAATTAATTTTGTTGTCCGGTTTCCGGAAAGTATCTTTTAACCGGAGCACCATAACAAGGCCCAGATGGCGGAATTGGTAGACGCGCTAGTTTCAGGGACTAGTGTACGCAAGTACGTGCAGGTTCGAGTCCTGTTCTGGGCACAGAATATTTTACGTGCAGCCTTTGATAATGATTTTCAGGAGTTGCCAGATATGAGCTTTAACAGCCACCGGATTGTCCCTGATTATTGAATGTGAATGTTTAAAATATCAGAAGCCCAGGTGGTGAAACAGGTAGACACGCCAGCTTGAGGGGCTGGTGCTCGTTAAAGGGCGTGCTGGTTCGAGTCCAGTCCTGGGCACAAAAAAGCGGTTAATCTTTTGGTTTTCCGCTTTTTTATTTTCAGATAACTGTAAAAAGATCAATTATCTCAAACTCATTCTTTAATCAATGAGTTCGGTTTAAAAGCTACCTAACAGGCTGCCATCTGCTTCGGTCATTGAACATTTCAAAAGTTTCGGTCATTGAACATTTCAAAATATATGTTGTTATATATTTATAAACCATAAAAGTTGATAACACATGTCAGGATTATTAATACTACTGGCATCATTAATTGTAATGCCGTATATAACATATGATCAAGACCGCACAGATATGAGATCAAAACATAAGATGGCACAGGAGAATGACACAGGAGAATACAAGATACAAAAAAGTGAGCAGGAATGGAAAGAGATTCTGGAGCCCCGGCAGTTTGATATACTGAGACATGGCGGTACCGAAAGGGCCTTTACAGGGCTTTACTATAATAACAATAAACCGGGTATATATTATTCAGCCGCCACCGGTCAGCCCCTGTTTGCATCCGATGCCAAATACGATTCAGGCTGCGGATGGCCAAGCTTTTTCGAGCCGATAACCGAAGGTGCTATACTTTACAGAACTGACAGGTCTGCCGGCATGATTCGTACCGAGATTATTGACTCTTCAAGCGGCTCCCACCTGGGACATGTCTTTGATGACGGTCCACCCCCTACGGGTCTTCGATACTGCATGAACAGCGCTGCAATGATATTTGTCGGGCTGGAAGAAGATCCCCCGGCCCTGGTGAAGGATTACATGTCAAATATTGCCTCTGAAGAAGAAAAAGAGGCAGTCAGGGAGTTTATTGGCTCAGGATAACTTCAAATCTTTTTCCAGCTCTTCCAGAGGTCTTCCCTTTGTTTCCGGCATAAAGAATTTTACCCATACCAGCTGAAGAACCATCATTCCGCAAAAAATGCCGAATATTACCTGCGGAGCCAGGGCATCGGCCATGACAGGGAAAAACAATGTGATCAATGCAGCAAAGAACCAATGGGTGAAACTTCCGAGGGACTGGCCGAATGCCCTTTGTTTGTTTGGAAATATTTCACTTATAAAGACCCATATCACAGCACCCTGTCCGACAGCATGCGCAGCAATAAAGGCAAATATGGTAACCGGTACAATGCCGTAGGTCTGTGAAGAAAATGCCCAGGCAGTGAGCCCCAGAGATAATATATATCCAAATGAGCCTATATACAGCAATGTGCGCCGTCCGAGGCGGTCAATAAGCCACAATCCGATAAATGTAAAGATAAGGTTGGTAATCCCTATCCCGACAGATTGCAAAAGAGCTGCCTGAGCCTCAAGTCCTGTCATCTGAAAAATGCGCGGCGCAAAATATAGGACAGCATTGATACCGGAAAGCTGATTGAAAAACGCTATAAAAAAAGCAAGGAAAATAGGTTTTAGCAAGCTCCTGGAAAAAAACTTCCTGCTTACTTGCTTTTTATTACCTGTGGCTTCAACCTCATTGACCAATAGATTTAATTCATCTGTACTCAATTCGGGATTGGTTTTTCTGAATACTGACCTACCGCCTTCCCTGTCTTTTTTATGTACGATCAACCATCGGGGACTTTCGGGAATGACAAGGCAGAAAAGTGCAAAAATTAGTGCAGGGACTAT
>PXAP01000159.1 GCA_003567115.1 Bacteroidota bacterium | reverse complement strand
CTCATGCTCTCTTTGACCACTACAGGATGAATGGGCAGAGGTGGATTTCTTGGATTCCTCCTCATCTTCACTCTCCTGAAATGAACCCTCAATGGCAGGAATCAACTCATCCCAATCTATTTCTTCTTCTTTGCCTGCATTGAAGAGAGTATGGAATGGGTCTGGTTCTTCGGATTCAATTTCTTCTGTGTGGGAGGCTGAGGAAGAAGCAGAGAGATCAGGAGCATAGTCTTCTTCATCTTCACCCCACTCATCATCTTCATTTTCTTCAGCTTCAACCAACTCATCCAACGCCTCCCAATCCACTTCATCCTTTGGGTCATCAGGTAGTGGTTCAAGATCAGCAAGTAGGTCATTACATTGGGCCTTGTTGAAGAGGGATGGGCTTTGAGACTCAGAGGGAATACCAGAATCCTCAGTATCCCTTCTGTCTTCCTCTGTGGCCTCTTGGATTTTCTGATTAGACCCATGACGGCTATCAGATTTTTCTTGGTCTTCTGAGGGCTTTGAACTGGTTATAGGAGCAGATGAGTTTGCTTGTTTAGTCTCTTCGGGTCTGCCATCTTCTCTTGCCTGATCTTCTTGTTGTGGAAGACAGGACTGAATAGGGAGAGCAGAAAGAATACCAGAATCCTCAGTATCCCCCTTGTCTTCCTCTGTGGCCTCTTGGATTTTCTGATTAGACCCATTGCTGCTATCAGATTTTTCTTTGTGTTCTGAGGGCTTTGAACTGGTTACCTGGATTTGCTCTTCAAGGTCTTCAATCTCACTTCCTCTCTCCTCCTCAGCCATCTTTGCTCTTGGGGGATAGGTTGCTTCTTTCCCTTCTCTGCTGCTTTGTGATTCTGGGTAAGATTGAGCATGATTGACCTCTGCACCAAAGACCTCATAGACACGATTCAGCAAGTGTTCATATTCAGGATTGAGGGAGAAGCGGGGAGACTTGAATTCTGTGGATTCTTGCACTACCTCAAAGATGCCCAGACTACCCTCCTTGCTTGATTTGCTTCCATAGGTGAGATAAGAGCGAGCAGTTCCGGCCTGTCTTCTTCCACTTTCCTCCACATCATCCAAACCCATCAACCAAGCAAGCTGACGAGTTGAAATATAGGGGATGAGGTATTGGGATTCTGTATTGGCCATCTGATGATTGTATTCTCTTGCTACCCACTCAGAGACCAACAGAATAAACAGCACTTTCTCTGCATTCTCCCTTATCTGCTCTCTCTTGTCCTTGGCCACGTACTTCAATGCATCATCCAGTTTTAGCACATCCTCAAAGATGCCAGAATGAAATTGCTCCATATCCTCAGGTCTGCACAAAGCTCCATTTAGTGGTTTCCAGTTCTTTTTCTGATTGCTGTGATGATAGGAATGGAGCTCTTTGACTCTTCGATCTCTGTGCTTTGGCTTGCCCTTGCTGATCCAATCCTTCAATGCTCTCAATCCCATCTTCTCCCCATAGACAGAGATAGTGTTGGCAATCAGATTTTCTCCAATCAGCTTCTCATATACATGATTGTCTTCAGGATCTGTTTGGAGGAACTTGTTGATCGTCTTCTTCAATAGCTCTCTCTTTGGTTCTTGTGGGGCATAGGGGGAAGGGTTGGATATGATGAATGGGAGACTTTGTTTGGGGTTCCTCCCGGATAATATGTTTGTACGTATACGACCTTTATCTATTATCTGGGAAGAACCTAGCATATTTGCTGGAGATAGGTATGAAGGGGATAGCTGGTTATCTTTGACTGCTTGAAGAATATCCCCTTTCTCAAGCACAACCAAATGATCTGAATCGAAGGTTGAAGGAGGATTGTAGGAACCTGGAAAGGGGAGTCGAAGAGCTTTGGATTGTTTTGGGTATCGGATGTCCAGCACAGATTCAAGTTCAGATGGGAGTTCAAGCAGGGTGATGAAGGCAGTGGCAAGAGAGAGCTCAATGGTACCCTCCCACAGAAACCACACATGCACCCCAGTTTCTGATCTCTCCCAATTGTAGATTGAGCCATAGGTGTCATCCAGTCTTCTCCTCAGGTCAGACAGCAATCTCTCATCTGTGGTATCTAGATCCAGAGCTGCAAAATGAGCTCTATTACCCTCTACAACTCTGGTTGCCCAAGTGTCATCTCCAGCAATATGGGCTTGGATGATTTCCCTGGGTTCTGGCTCTCTCTCTTTGCTGTAGCCATCAGAATGACAGTGGTAGGCAATACAGGGCTTCTGTCCCTTTTCGTTGCGGGTCTGAAAGACAGGAAAGCAGCCATAGAAGTATTGCCTGATGAGGTTTGCCAGTACGTCTCTTTGGGTTGGGATTAGGATTTCTTTCATAGTATCACTCCTCCTGTTGAGTATGATTCATAATAACCGTTACCTATATTATACCAGATTTTCCTTCATTTCTGAAAATTTCCCCGAAAAAAGTCCAAAAAACGTGGTCCAAAGGAAGGAATTCCGTCGTGGGACCAAGAAAGCTCAGATAACAGAGGAGACGGGAGCATGAGGATTGGGACACTTTCTTTCTTCACTCACTCCTGTGTGATTCAAAAAAACCGGTTCGTCTCCACCTGTCCCACGAATCTGCTCCCGTCAACTCTGATTCTCATACAATGGAGGCGAGCGACCATGGACACCCTATTTGACGACATGCCTGAGGATGAAACTGAAGATTT
>PXAP01000042.1 GCA_003567115.1 Bacteroidota bacterium | reverse complement strand
GGCTTCCTTCACTTTCGGAGCGGCATCCGGATCGGGTGCGCCGAATTCCTCGGCCTGCTTGCGCGCGGCCTCGTAGGCAGCCTTCGCTTTCTCGACACGGGCGCCGTCCACCTCGCCGAAGGCGTTGCGGATGATGCCAAGCAGATCTTCCTCGAGAAACTTGGTCACCTGACCGGCCTTCGCATGCATGATGCGATAGAAGCCGAAGTCCAGGTCGGGCTGGTCGAGCTGGAACAGCTCCTTCAGCAGGCTGATAAGGCGGTCTCTTTGTTTCTCGACGTTCGGCATGTGACGGGTTTCTCCTGCGTTCTGTTGGCTCACACGACCGCCCAACGGACGGCGAAGAGCTCTTGTTTGCTGATATCCTGCTGAAGGCGGACTTCCAGGTCGGAAATCATCTGGTCACGTTCCTCGATGATCTCGTCTTCCACCTCGAAGATGCGCTGGCGCAGCCGGCGCTTGGATTTCTCCAGATCCTGAATCTGCATCTGGATCCGGTGCTGCTCCTCGGGAGACTCGGCCGTACGCGCCTCACGCTTGAGTTCAAGGATCCGCGCCTTCGCGTCCTTCAATTCCTTCTCGGCGGCGAAGACCTTGTCCTCGGCCCACCTTTCGAGCTTCTGGCTTTCGGTCGAGAACCATTCAGCGTTCTGACGCTTCAGGGCTTCGGTCACTGCCCTCTCTCGTACCGCAAACGCGTCATCAAATTGAGACGTGTCGATTGATCCGGGGTTTTCGATTATCCGGCAGGGCATCTCGAACAGGCGCCGAGCGATCTCTTCCTCGATCAACTCGCCCTCATCCGTAATGGCTGCGAACAGGATGTGGTCCTGCGCGTCGAAGCCGGAGAAGCTCAGGCAGCGCGCCGCGAGTATACCGCCGCGCCCAACAAGCGGCTCGATGCTAACGGCCTTGGCTGGCCAAGCCGAGTAATCGAACGCCAACGAGGCCTCGCTGAGGGTTCGGTCCTTGGACCACTGGATGACAAGCTGTGCCAGCGGGTGACCCAAACGGTATCTGTGTTCACTCAGACCGTTCTTTGCGATCCCGTAGCCGCCAGCAGGCACAGCAAGCCCACCTGGCGGCTCCTTCAGCGTGAAGGTCAGGTGCTCATCATCGAACTGAGCTCGGTCGCGGAGCTCGTGCCGCGTAATGGCCCAGAGCATTCTTTCGTACCGCCCAATGTACTCCTTGCTCTTGTCGAGATTGATCTTCAGGCGGTCATGAACCTCGGCGTCGAAGTTCTCAAGAAGCTTTCGCCGAGTGTCCTCCATCGCGGCACTGATGTTCTCGTCCATTTCCCCCCGAAGGCGGGAAAACTCAGTTTCGATCTCTTCTGTCGATCTGCAGGTTTGGTAGATGGAGACGATGCGCTTCTCGAATTCGACCCCAGACTCGATGGATCCCAAAACCTCGTCAGACGCACCGAATACCCCAGAGAACAGCTGAAACTTCTCAGCCAGAAGCTCATAGACACGTTGGTCTGCCGCATTGTTTTTGTTTAGGAAGTTTACAACTACGACGTCATAGAGCTGGCCATAGCGATGGCATCGGCCGATCCGTTGCTCGATCCTCTGAGGGTTCCAAGGCAAATCATAGTTTACGACGATCGAACAGAACTGCAGGTTGATGCCTTCGGCGGCTGCCTCTGTTGCGATCATGATCGAGGCGTGTTCACGGAAGTACTCGACCAGTGCTGCCCGAATGTCGGCCGTCCGGGAGCCTGTGATGCGGTCGCTGCCCTTGTGTTTTGCAAGCCATGCATCATAAATCGCTTTTGATTGTGAGTCGGTGTTGGACCCGTTGAAAAGAACCAGCTGATCGCCGTAACCGTTGTCAGATAGAAGGCGAACAAGATACTCTTGGGTGCGGCGTGACTCCGTGAAAATGATGGCTTTCTGGGCGGCGCCGAGCTCTTGCGTCTTGGTGAAGCCCGCTCTAAGCGCGCTGAGAAGTGCTAGCCCCTTCGCGTTCTCAGAAATGGAAACAGCAAGGTCGCGGAAATCACGCAGGTCGGATATTTCCTGCTCGATCACGCTCACATCTTCCGGAGAAAGCAATTCGGGCTGATCGTTGCCTTCTGGCCACTCATCTGCCAGCTCGTCGAACTCCTCATAGTCCTCTGCGAGTTCCTCCTCGAGCTTGCTCCGGAGATCCGTATCCTGTTTTAGCTGCCGCTCGAGCTTCCTCGCGAGAGAGTCCAGAGCGCCGGCAATTGCGAAGGTTGAGGATGCGAGTAACTTCCGCATGATCAGCGTCATGAGGGTGCGCTGCGACGAGGGCAACGCGTGAAGAGAAGGTCTTCGCAGGTAGTCCGAAACCATGTCGTAGAGAGTCTGCTCCGCTTCGGTCGGAACGAACTCCTGCGTGATAGGAATTCGATTTGTGTAGCGGATGTATTCGAGCACCTGGCGGCGGAGCGTGCGGTGGCAAACCGCTTGTAAGCGTTGCTTCAGGTCGTCAAACTGATCATCACCAGTTAGCCGGGCGTACTTAGCTCGAAAGCTTTTGGCGTCGCCGAAGGTGAAATCATCAATCAAACTTACGAGCCCGTACAACTCCATGAGCGAGTTCTGTAGCGGCGTGGCGGTCAAAAGAATCTTGGGCGCGTTCACGAGTGCGCCCTTGAGCGTCCGTCCGATCCTATTGTCTGGTCGGTACACGTTCCT
>PXAP01000009.1 GCA_003567115.1 Bacteroidota bacterium | reverse complement strand
TGATATGTGGCTGGGCTCAACTCCCGTTGTTCCCTATACAGAAACTGGAGTTCATCCCCAGGATGATTACGGACGCCCGGGATGGTTAAGGATTGAGAACTATGGTTCGGGAATGATTACCGGGTGGGGCCAGCATCATTTTGATTCGGCGGCCTGGGGTATGGATACCGAGTACACCGGTCCGGTATCGGTTGAAGCAGTGGCTCAATTTCCAAGATCCGGCCTGTGGAATGTTCACGGTGATTTTATGGTAAAGACTGAATATGAGAATGGTATTCATATGTACACCAGCGGTGGTTTTCCCAACGGTATACGCTATGAAGGAACCGATGGATGGGTATTTGTCTCACGAGGTGATTACAGGGCTACGGCCAGTGATCCGGTAGATGTTGAGGCCAGTCGTAAAGCTCTTGATGCGAGTGATCCTGAAATTCTGAAATCGAAAATCGGGCCCGATGAGATAAATCTTTACCGCAGTGACGATCATTACGGCAACTGGCTGGATTGCATAGTAAGCCGCAAGCAGCCCGTTTGTCCGGTAGAGATCGGTCACAGGGCTTGTACCGTATGCCTTGTCAGTCACATAGCAATGAAAATTCCGGGCAGACTGGAATGGAATCCCAGGGCAGAAAGGTTTATCAATAATGATGCGGCCAATGCCATGCTCAGCAGACCGCAGCGTTATCCTTACGGGACCAATTACGTGAAATTATAACCTGTCCGGTGTTATCTGGTGTTATTTGATACCGGAAAAAGGTTTTTCTGTGGTGAACCTGATGAATACGTATACTGAACGAACCGGCGGGAAGATGCTTTGCTATCATTGCAGGAAGGCAGATCGGGTTACCGGCGGATTTTTATAAATCCGGAAATTTTTCCTGTATGAGTAACATCCAGCCTGTGCATAGCCCTTGTACACGCGATATAGAGCATTTTTTTGTCAGTTTCCGATCTGTAATTGCTTTGGTTAACAAAAGGTACTATAACATGATCAAATTCAAGACCTTTTGACATATGGACCGTTGCAATGACAACACCGTTTACAAATGCAACACTTTCGGTATTCAGAAAGTAAACACCGTGGTGATTATCTTTCAGCGCTTCATAAATATGACCGGCCTGTTTCTGTGTTTTGCAGACAATTCCCATGGAATTGAAACCGGAACTACTGAAACTACTGATTATATCCCTTATTTTAAGAATTTCGGCCTCCTGATCATTAAAACCGTGTATTGATGGTGTCTCCCCATGTCTCTCGACAGGGACAAGTTCATCGTTGCGCGAGATGCTTTGTGCAAAATTGGTGATCTCAAATGTGGAGCGATAACTCTTCATAAGCCTTACCTGGTAGGCATTGACAAAAACCCTTTCAATATCTTCCGGTGTGGATGAGCTGTAAGGGTTCACTGATTGATTGGTATCACCCAGAATTGTCTTTTTACAGGGAAATAACCTGGAAACAACAGCATATTGCACAGGGGTGTAATCCTGCATCTCATCTATTAAAAGATGCTTTACCCCGTCATCAGTCTTAATTCCCTCCAGTTGTTGTTTAAGGTAAATAAGAGGATATACGTCCGAATATTCCAGTCCCCCGCGTGTATTGGTGTAAAGTTCGGACTTTCCCATCCATTCGTAAAAATGCTTGTACAGGTCACGAAGGTTAGAGTATTTAAGCATCCTCCTTATATCCCCCTCAATCTTGTTTATATCAGGCGCCTTTAAATCGTTCCTGTGCGTTTTCCTGATAAATTCAGCTACCTGCTGCGCAATAACTCCGAATCTTTTAAAAAGGGGCACACGGCTGAATGCCATATATTTTTGGGCAACAAACGTAAATGGCACATAATACCTGCCTACCTTAAGGTCATTGGGGACAAACAGTTCATTTTCAATGTAGGTTACATACTTGTTAAGCCTGTTTAAAAGATCGTGTGATGCTTTGAAGCTTATTCTCTCTATAAAATTTTTTTCCCTGCCCTCAACCACTTTTGCAACTTGTTCAAAAAATGTCTGAAACCTGTATTTTTTGTCGAGCACTCGCCTTGCCAGATCTTCCATGCCCGTTTCCCTGATCTTTTCTTCTCCAAGTTCAGGCAGTACATTAGATATATAATCCGCAAACACCTTATTGGGTGAAATGATCAGTATATCTTTTGAAGTTAAAGTTTTTTTGTGCCTGTATAGAAGCCAGGCAACCCGGTGAAGGGCAATCGACGTTTTACCCTATCCGGCAACTCCCTGTATAATCAGTACATACGAAGAGTCATTACGGATGATCCTGTTCTGATCACGCTGGATAGTCGCCACAATATCCTTCATCTTTTCATCGGTGGACCTGCTGAGTTCCTGCTGAAGAATATCATCATGAATATTGAGGGAACTTTCCAGCATGAACTCCATCTTCCCCTGCCTTATCCTGTACTGGCGCTTGAGTAATATTTCTCCGCTAATTGTGCCGGCCGGGGATTCAAAACGGGCCTGTCCCAGTTCGAAGTCATAAAACAGTCCGGAGACCGGGGCCCTCCAGTCGTGAATTAAATTGGTTTTCAGATCATGATCAAAAAATGAATTAACCCCTATATATACAGGTAATCTTTCATTATTGCCGTTTTCGGTAAAATCAATCCTGCCAAAATAGGGAGAGTTGAGCAGCTTCTGAAGCCTGCGTTTTTTTGCTGTGGCCGATTCACCTGTAAGGGCAGTCTGCCAGATGGATTGCCTTACTGAAACCTTTTCGGCATGGTCCATACCGGCACGGTTTTCCCAGAGGTAATCCTTGTATTCCTGAATATCTTTTGAATGGGAATCAATGTTTCCTTCGGTCCTGTTTATCTCATCCAGAAGTTTTTGCTTAATCTCCTCAAGGTATTCTTTTTCCTCTTTTTCGGTTTTGTTGAAAATATTTTGCATAGCGGTTGCAAAACTACCAAAAATTTCTCTTAACCGGCAAGTAAGAAGTCTGTACCTTCAGTAAAACCTAAAGAAAGGAAATGCTTTCTGATAATCTGTCCAACGCCCCTTTTTGAGACAAGGTTCAGTATGAAATATTTTTTGGGATCGGTAAGTTCCCCGTATGAAATAAAACCGGGTCGCAGCCCGGCGGGGACTTTAATATCGGTAAACCCGTCTGTTTTAACCCCAAAATTTGAAAGCATTTCAGTCTTACTTCTTATATTCCTGCTGCTACCGCAGACTATGATCTTTTTTTCCGGAGAAATATTGTTTTTGATCCAGCGGGCCAGATATTCATACCTGACACTCCGAAAAGCAAGCAAAGAATAATTGGAATGAGTACGCGTCAGCCTCTCTTTGTGATCATTCCACTGAACCAGCGGCTCGGGAATTTTATGGAACCTGACACCCTTTTCAAGCCAGCGAAGCCACATCTCATAATCTTCGGGCAGATTTCCGGTATTATAATATCCGTAAAGATCGGTAAGATTTTTTCTAAACATGATAGTCGGCTGTGCAAGGGGAGATTCTATAAATCTGGATAAATAATGTTCCTTATGAGTTATTATGCTGTTCTGCCAGTCGACATAAACTGAGAATCCCCTGCTTTTGCCAATATCCGAATTAAAAATTGTTTGTGCTGAAACTACACCGGTATCCTGGTTTTTATTCATGTATTTCACTTGCTTCCTGAGTCTGTCCGGCAAAGAAATATCATCTGCATCCATCCTGGCAACAAGGCCGGCCCGGGTATGCCGAAGACCTGTATTCATGGCATATGAAACTGACTGAACAGGCTCATGTACCACCCTTACTCTTGGATCGGCTTTAACCCATTTTTCTGCAATTGCTTCAGAAATATTGCAGGCATTGTTGTTGACAAGAATTAACTCCCAGTCCCCAAAATCCTGATCCACAACGCTTCTTACAGCATTATCAAGTTTCTCTCCGGGGCGGTAGAAAGGAAGCACGACAGATACAACGGGATTATCTATTTTTGTTGCCTGGCTGTTCATAATTTTTGACAAATATATAACATAGAAGGTATACTTTTATCAGTCATTAATTTTAAGTTTTTATTCAGAGAAAAGCTTAATTTCTTTCACTTATTATCCACCCCCTATAAAAAAATTATCCGGTTAATTATTTTCTTATGAAGACCGATTATCTTTATCTTCGCTTTAACAAAAATGCTAAAGCGGATCGATTCATCCTTTAAGCCAGTTATACATCTGAATATATTGCAAAGAGAGGATTCAATATTGTGTATAATCGACCGCAGGTTAAAATTTTGTTACATGTTTTAAATAAAATTTACAGACAGCTGATATGAGTAAATACTGTTACGACTATCCGAGACCTGCGGTAAGCGGTGATTGTGTTATTTTTGGCTTTGACGGTGAGGATTTGAATGTTTTGCTGATAGAACGCGGTAAGGAACCGTTCAGGGGCAAATGGAGCTTTCCGGGAGGATTTATGGACATGGAGGAGACAACACTTCAGTGTGCAGAGAGGGAATTGAAGGAGGAGACCGGACTTGAGGGGCTGGAAATTGAACAGTTAGGTGCGTTCAGCGGAGTTGACCGTGATCCCAGGGGGAGAGTAATTACAGTGGCCTATTTTGCGCTGATCAGAATACCGGAAAATGACCCTGTTGCCGGTGATGACGCAGCAAATGCCAAATGGTTTAAAGTAAAAAAGCTTCCACCTCTGGCATTTGATCATGACCTGATTCTCAGCACTTCCGTAAACAGGCTGAAATTAATGTTTAAATCCGGATCAGACTCACTCCCGGCAAAAGAAATTACCCATACAGGCCCGGAACTTGAAAAACTGAAATCAGCAGTATTCAAACTCAACTTTGAACCGTATATGCCGGAATAGGTTATTAATTTTTTCTGTAACCGGATAAGCCGCTAAAGGATTCAATATTACCCGCCGGAACAGAAAGAGCTTCAGGCCTGCCCGAACACCCGCTTTAACAGGTCTGTCGCCCTGGCTGCGGGGTCCGTTCTTATTTTCTCCTCTTCACCGGCAAGCTTAAGAAAGAGACCGTCAAGGGCTTTTTCTGTCAGGTACCTGTCCAGTTCAACATTAACAGTTGTGAGGTCTGACGTTCTCCCTACTACTGAATTGGCTACCCTGTTCCATTGGGTTGTAAGGGTATTCCAGGTTTCATCCGCTGAAATATTGCCCACAACCGGTTTATCAAGGGAGCTTTTTATTTTGGGTTGATATAAACCATAGAGCTCATTCCATGTACGGGATCTCAGGTATTGCGTAGCTGCATCGTTTTCTCCTCTGAGAATAGCAAAACCATCCTGAATGGACATATTGCGGACTGCAGCGGCAAAAACCGGCGCTGCCTCTTTCGCCGCATCTTCTGCCGCCCTGTTAATACTTAGTATTACATCCTGAATAAGTTTTTCTCCGCCGGGGATCAATGACAGATTGTCGGTCACTGTTTGTGCCTCCGGAGGCAGCATTATTCTTATCATTTCATCACGGTAATAGCCGTCTGTTTGAGACAATCCGGCAGCGGCCGACCTGGAGCCTGTTGTCAGCGCCTGCTTCAGTCCATCGATAACCTCCTGGTTGGTCAGAGGGCGGGGCGATTCGAACTGTTCGGCAATCTGCTTCAGTTCGGCACAGCCGGAAATAAGCACCAGCAGTACAACTGGTATAATTTTCCTTATCATAATGTTATTTTTTTGTTTTTTTTAATCTTTCTTTTATTATCATTCAACATGCTTGTCAGATAAAACTTCATCCAGTTACTATTTTATAATGCCGGTCCTCTGTCTGTAACCATATTCGTTAAGGTGCAATAAATCAGATAAAAACAACTCAACCCGGGGAGTCCCCGCTTCATTAAGAAAATAATCTTCAGTAGAAATCCTCATCAGCCTACGTCAGACAAAATAACATGAATTTCACATCAATCAATAATACAGGGGTTTCAGGGTGCTCTTTTCTTATGGTATTTATAACAGTTTTATTGGAAAATCAAATGGTGATACGATCAGGACTGTGAATATAATAATGGGTTAAATATACAAACTTATTACTTACACTGAAGTTAGTACATTAAAAACATTACCTTGTTTTCAAAAAGCTTAATAAACAAATTCTGAAGGTCTTTGTTAAAATAATAAGAGTCCGGTATAAAAAGGTAATTTGTTATGAATACTACTAATGATAATTTTCAGAGGGCAAGGATATCAATGCATTACAATTTGTCTTTATTTAATTATTTCACGAATCGTTGTTTTTTAAACTGAACTCTAATAAGCATTCTGTGTACGAAAAATCATTTGCGAAATATTTGATCTGATGGGGATAAAAAACGAACCGAATCATCTGCAAGGACAGACAAGTCCTTATCTTTTGCAACATCTCCATAATCCGGTGGACTGGCACCCGTGGGGAGATGAAGCCCTTGACAAAGCTGCAAGAGAAGATAAGCCCATACTGGTAAGTATTGGCTATTCGGCTTGCCACTGGTGCCATGTAATGGAGAAGGAGAGTTTTGAAGACAGGGAAGTGGCGGAAATAATGAATCGAAATTTTATCTGTATAAAAGTTGACAGAGAAGAGAGACCCGATATTGACCATATGTATATGACCGCAGTGCAGCTTCTTACCAGGCAGGGTGGCTGGCCCCTTAACTGCTTTGCTTTGCCTGATACCAGGCCTTTCTGGGGAGGCACATATTTCAGGAAAGATCAATGGAAAGATATCCTGCTCAAAATTACTGAGATGTACAGGACACGCAGGCATGATCTTTCAGTACAGGCAGGACAACTTACCAAAGGAATAGCCGCATCCGGTTTTGTAGAACCTTCGGATCCGGAAAATTCATTTAATGAATCGGATGCATCTGGTTTTTACGGCAATGTAATGAAGTATATGGATAAAGAACAAGGAGGGACCCTTCATGCCCCAAAGTTCCCCTTACCGGTAAATCTGGAATTTCTTCTTCATTATTATTATCACAGCGGTAATAAAAACGCACTTGATCAGGCAGATCTGAGTCTCGAAAAGATGGCCATGGGAGGTATATACGACCAGATCGGGGGAGGATTTGCCCGCTACTCAACGGATGAAAACTGGAAAGTGCCTCATTTTGAAAAGATGCTTTACGATAACGGACAGCTTGTTTCGGTTTATTCAAAAGCATGGAAAGTTATCAGGAAACCTCTTTATAAAGAGGTGGTGTACAATACAGTTGAATTTATTAAAAGGGAGCTTACTTCTCCTGACGGCACATTCTATGCTGCTCTGGATGCGGACAGTGAAGGGGAGGAGGGAAAATTCTACGTATGGGATGAGAAGGAGGTCGATAAACTTCTGGGGGAAGGCTCTTCGCTGGTCAGGGATTACTATCAGGTTGGTAAAAAAGGATACTGGGAAAACGGCATGAATATACTTTTAAGGAATGAAACAGATCATGATTTTGCCTTCAGGCACCGCTTATCGGTGGACAAACTAAATGAGATAATTGGCCGGGCAAATAATAAGCTTCTTAAAGCGCGTGAAAAAAGAGTACGCCCCGGACTGGATAATAAGGTGATTGTCTCGTGGAACGCGCTTATGATATCGGGGCTGGCAGATGCTTATGCAGCCTTCGGCGAAGATAAATTTTTCAGTAAGGCAAAACGGGCAGCAGATTTCATTTCAGAGAATTCGGTTTCCCCGAAAGGGAAAATATACCGGATCCTTCACGGCAACAAGCCTTTCATCGGCGGATTTCTGGAGGATTATGCCCTGTTTATACAGTCATTGCTAAGGCTTTTTGAAGTCTCGGCTGAAAAACGGTATCTGCATACCGCAAAAGTTATGACGGATTATGTAACGGATAATTTTTCTGTTGACGGAACCAACCTTTTTTCCTTTTCTTCAGTTGAAAGTGAAAAGCTGAAGGCTTCCTTTTTTGAGCTTGCTGATAATGTAATTCCCTCATCCAACAGCGTGATGGCTGTTAACCTCTTTAAGCTTGCCGGTTATTATGAGAATCTTGCCTGGAGTGACCGTAGTTCTGCAATGCTTAATGATATAAGGAAGAATCTGGACGGGCAAAGTATAAATTACACCAACTGGGGACGGTTGCTTCTGCACAGGTCCTACAATTTTTACACCATGGCGGTTACAGGACCGGGAGCTGAAGAGCAGATAAAAAATATTAATTCAATGTATCTTCCCAACGTCAATACAGGGGCTTCAGTTACGGGCGATGAGGATATTCCCATTTTCAGGGAAAGGTACAAAAAGGGTGAGACCCGGTTTTATGTCTGTTCATCGGGCCGGTGCAATCTGCCCGTTAAGGAGCTTTCGCTTGCCCTCAGGCAGATAAAGAAAAGGGATTAATCCTGATTCCATATTCTTCATTTTCAGTTCACTTTTATAAGCGTGAAAGGCTACCGGATTGTTTTCATAAATTGAACAAAGGCCAAATTTTGCAGTTTTAAGTGCAAGGACAACGACAAGAAAAAGCTAATGGGATGGTGTTGTGAATCTGATTAGAAAATTCAATTTAATTAAATTATTTTTATAAAAATTTGCGTTTGTATAAGCAATAATAATTGGTTAAAATATAATCTTACAATCTCTTTATGGCAATAATTGGTGAAATAATAAAAAAGGCTATTGATCTTTCACATAGCATATTTCCAAATCCTGACCCTGTTGAGGCACAGGAAAAAATGCTGGCAGAACTGCTGGAAAAAGCCAAAGATACCTCTTTTGGTAAAGCACACAATTTCAAAAATATACTGGCTCAAAAGGATACTCAGAAGACATTTGCCTCCAGGATTCCCTATTATGATTATGACAGGATTTTTAAAGAGTGGTGGAAAGATGTATATAACGGAAAGTCAAATATTACATGGCCGGGAAAACCTGACTTTTTTGCACAGAGCAGTGGCACTACCAGTAAAACCAAATATATCCCGGTAACCGATGATATGCTTACATCCATAAGAAATGCAGGTATTAATCAGGTTCTGGGTATATCCGAATTTGATCTGCCTTCCTCCTTTTTTGAAAAGGAGATTCTTATGCTGGGCAGCAGCACAGGCCTGAAAGAGGTTAACGGGCATCTGGAGGGAGAAATAAGTGGTATTGCAGCATACAATATACCATTTTGGTTCAGACTTTTTTATAAGCCCGGACCTTCAATCTCTGCCATAGAAAACTGGGATG
Organism: Bacteroidota bacterium; assembly: GCA_003567115.1. GTDB lineage: Bacteria > Bacteroidota > Bacteroidia > Bacteroidales > PUMT01 > PXAP01. The sequence goes on along the minus strand of PXAP01000009.1, from coordinate 2,817 downwards.
AAAGGGTAAGACAAATAGCTATAAAAGCTCCCGAATGGGATATAGGAGGTTTATCGGGAATTCCCCCATGGATTGAGCTTATGCTGGAAAAAGTCATCGAATACAACAAATTATCAAATATTCATGAAATATGGCCCAACCTGGAAGTCTTTACATCTGGTGGAGTGAACTTTGATCCCTACCGCAAAAGTTTCGACAAGATCTTTGGCAGGCCAATCATTATTCTGGACACATATCTGGCATCCGAGGGTTATCTGGCTACGCAGCTTAACAAAGATACCGATTCGATGACTTTATTGACCGATAACGGAATTTACTTTGAGTTCGTTCCCTTAACTCCTGAAAATATCAATGATGACGGAACGGTGGCAGAAAATGCAAAAGCACTTACAATCAGTGAAGTTGAAGAAGAAGTTGATTATGTCCTTATCATAAGCACTGTTGCGGGGGCATGGCGGTATATGATAGGAGATACGGTTAAGTTCACCAATAAAGAAAAAGTTGAAATTAAAATAACTGGCAGAACGAAACACTTCTTAAATGTAGTGGGCTCTCAGCTTTCAGAATTTCAAATGATTGAAGCCGTGGAAAAAATTGATTCAAAATACAACATCAATGTACAGGAGTTTACCGTATCTGCCGTTATGCGAGGTGAAGATTATATTCATCGCTGGTATCTGGGATGCAGAGATTCAGTTAACATTGATGAAGCTGAAATAGCAAGGCAACTGGATACAATACTGCAGGATATAAACAAAAATTATAAAGTTGCCCGCAGTAAAGCTCTCAGGGATGTGGAAGTAAAACTGATTCCGGCAAAAACATTTTATGACTGGGCTGAAGCTAAAAAGAAAAAAGGAGGTCAGACCAAGGTGCCCAAAGTAATGAAAGAAGACCAGTTTGAAGAGTGGGAAGCTTTTGTAAACAGTAATTTGTAATTTATTAATAATCAATATGATAATAATCAGCAAACGAAAGCTGCACTGGTTGGGAAAACCTTTGGCCGGTACTCTGGGACTTGGAATCTCATCGGTAATCATTGGCGGATGTGCTGCCGGTACCGAAAAAGAAGCTGCAAGGCCCAACATAATAGTTATCATGGCCGATGATATGGGATACAGTGATATCGGATGTTATGGCGGTGAGATTCCTACCCCCAACATTGACCTGCTTTCGGAAAACGGAATGAGGTTTACACAATTTTACAACGGGGGCAGATGCTGTCCTACCCGGGCAGCTCTGTTAACCGGACTTTATGCGCATCAGGCCGGTGTCGGATCAATGGTGTCCCCTTCCGGCAGACCCGGTTATCTGGGGCGTCTGAATGAGAACTGTGCAACATTTGCCGAGGTGCTCCAAACGGAGGGCTATCAGACATTTATGAGCGGTAAATGGCATGTTACACATTATGATTACCAGGATCCTGAGTCTACCTTGCATCCTGATACATGGCCGGTACAAAGAGGATTTGACAGGTTTTTCGGAACATTGTCGGGTGCCGGCAGCTTTTTTACTCCGGTGAGTCTTATGATTGATAATGATTTTATTGAACCATGGGATGACTTTTATTACACCGAAGCCATCAATCAACAGGCTGTACGGTTCATTGAAGAATCGGATGATGACAGCCCTTTTCTGCTTTACGTATCGCATGTTGCTCCCCACTGGCCCCTGCATGCCAGAGACGAACATATAGAAAAATTTGAAGGGGTTTACAAAACAGGCTGGGACCGGTTGCGAGAAGAGCGTTATGAGAGAATGATTGAAATGGGGCTGGTGGATAAAAGCTGGCCCCTTAGTCCCCGGGACGAAGAGGTGCCGGCCTGGGAGGATGCACCGCACAAAGAATGGGAAGCTCACCGGATGGCTGTTTATGCCGCGCAGGTTTACAGTATGGATCAGGGCACAGGCCATATCATTGATGCGCTCAAAAGAAAAGGGAAGTTTGAAAATACCCTTATAATCTTCCTGTCAGACAACGGAGCCTCTCCGGAAGTAATACAGGGCACTGATACCCGTCATGGATATTTTGAAAGGGGCGGCACAACTCCTGAAATATTCCCCGGAGGGCCCGACACATATGCTTCCTATGGAAGGGCGTGGGCTAATGCCGGGAATACTCCATACCGTAGATATAAACGGTGGATGCATGAAGGAGGTATCGCAACCCCCTTTATCGCCCACTGGCCGGAAGTCATTAAACCCAATCAGGTTGTGCATCATGTGGCGCATATCATAGACCTTATGCCTACCTTTATTGAAATGGCGGGTGGTAAATATCCGGATATCCTGAACGGTAATGAACTTACCCCCCTGGAAGGCATAAGTTTCCTTCCGCTACTGCAGGGCAGGGAGCAGGAACAACATCAAACCCTTTACTGGGAACATCTTGGTTATAAAGCCATAAGGCACGGAAACTGGAAGCTGGTGGCTGAAGGAGATAACTGGGAATTGTATGATCTTGAAAATGACCGCACAGAGCTCAATGATCTTGCATCAGAATTCCCCGGTAAGGTAAAGCATATGGCTGAAATGTGGGAAAAATGGGCATTGCGGACAAATGTGAAGTGATATGATATAAGCTGATATGTTTATATCGGATACCGGATTATCTACAGATTAAATTCATTCTTTATTATGAACAATACCCGCTTGCTGATTATAATACTGGGTTCAGGACTTTTTATGATATTTCAATCATTTACCCGGAACGATCCGGGAAGATGGTTAAATGATGTCAATTCATCCGGAGAGCTTTCCATAATCGATCCGGTCTGGGAGCAGAAAGAACTTTCTCCGGGAATTGTCTGGCAGTTT
>PXAP01000082.1 GCA_003567115.1 Bacteroidota bacterium | reverse complement strand
TGTCCGAAGAGTTGCCCCTGAGCCGGACAACCGTTAATCAGCATTTGAAGGAGCTTAAGAAAGTGGGTTTAATCACAGGAACAGTTTCCGGGGTTAAAACAAATTATTGCCTTAATCCCACGAAAGTGGACCTGCTTGAAAAAACTCTTTCTTCATTTGTTGAGGAGATAAAAACCGATCCGGGTTCCATAAAAACAGAAAATGATTGTTGCTGATAAGGCTTACAGATTATGAGCCGGCCTCAGCAGAACCCTGACAATAAATAAATTCAATACCAATGGCCCGTTTAACCGGAACCGCAAGCTTTGAAATAATTTAACTTACATATATGGTAAAGAGAAATCCTTATCGGTCCGGAAAACCGAAATAGATGAACAGATTAATCAAAATAATTAACAATTATGAAAATACTTATCCTTTGTACGGGTAATTCATGCCGAAGCCAGATGGCGCACGGTTTTTTGGAATCATTTGATGAAAGATTGACTGTATGTTCTGCCGGCACTGAACCTGCCGGACATATAAATCAAAAGGCCATTGAAGTAATGAAAGATGCAGGCATAGATATAAGCCATCATACTTCTGAACCAGTTGATAAATATCTTGATGAAAAGTGGGATTATGTAATTACCGTTTGCGATGATGCCAATGAAACATGTCCTGTATTCATGGGTAATGTAAAGAACCGGCTCCATATAGGGTTTGATGACCCCTCACATGTAATTGGCACCGAAGAATATATTCACAGCGAATTCATCCGGGTAAGGGATGAGATCAGGGAAAGTTTCTACAAACTTTATAAGGAGGAAATTGAACCCCAACTTTGAATTATATATTGACCGGAAATATTAATTATATTATCAATATCTGTATAAAAGATTTTTCAACCACTGCCTTGAAAGTCACATCTGACAAACAGGCAAAATGGGATTTTAAATTGCATGTGAGTTCAACCAATGAAAGATAAGCACAGATATTTCATCTGACAGTTAAAAAATAAAATTAGAAGATAATGGATGATCTGAAAAAATTAGTTAAGGAAAAATACGGGCAGATAGCCCTCGGATCTAAAATACAGCTTGCCGGGGATGATTGCTGCACATCACCGGGCTGTTGCTCCGGGGTTGACTATACAATTTTCAGCGAAAGCTATGAAAAACTTGAGGGTTATAACCCTGATGCAGATATGGGACTGGGTTGCGGAATACCCACTGAATTCGCAAAGATCAAAGAAGGCAACACCGTCCTGGACCTTGGCTCCGGTGCAGGTAACGACTGCTTTGTGGCCCGTGCACTCACCGGAGAGAGGGGCAGGGTTATCGGTCTTGACATGACCGAATCAATGATAGAAAAAGCACGTGAAAACGCTGCCAGGCTCGGTTATGAAAATGTTGAGTTTCTCCTGGGCGATATCGAGAATATACCGATAGGCGATAATACTGCCGATGTGATAATCAGCAACTGCGTGTTAAACCTCGTTCCCGACAAGGAAAAAGCATTTGCTGAGATCCGGAGGGTTTTAAAGCCGGGAGCACATCTTTCGGTCTCCGATGTGGTTTTACAGGGCCGGTTGCCTGAAAAATTAAAACAGGCAGCGGAATTGTATGCCGGTTGTGTATCCGGTGCGGTGCGGCTTGAGGAGTATCTTCAGATTATGGAAGAATCTGGGCTTATAAACATCAAGTTGCAGAAGGTAAAGCAAGTAATCATGCCCGATGAAATATTCCTTCAATATATTGACAAAAAAGAGCTTGAGGAATTTAAAAAAACAGAAACAGGCATTTTAAGTATCACCGTTTATGCTGAAAAACCGGTTTAAATAGTTTATAATTTATTTAAAATTGATGGAATTTTCAAGAATCGTTCAACGCATTTTGACAAATCCATTCCGTGAGGGATTCTTCCAGAAAAACGGGATAAAAATTAAAACCAAATCAAGTTAAATCAAAACAGTTTATCAGCTATGAACAAGCATGCTATTTTTGGAACAGATCTGTCCCCTGCCTCGGATAAGCTTATTGAGTGTGCATCTGAATATAAGAAACTGGGAATAGACAAGATAACGCTTGTACATGCATTGGGTTTAAAACATGTACAGGCATTTGAAGACCTGCTGAGAAAAGATGTGGATGAGAAACTCGAGATGCAAAAAAAGAAACTTGAAGAACAGGACATTGAGGTGGAGGCACAAGTTAAACGCCACCTTCCAAAAGATGAACTGCAGAGTATGGCAAAGGAGACCGGTGCTGCTTTGATTATTATCGGCACTCATGGTATTTCCCTTAGAAAGGCACTTATCGGAAGCACCGCATCGGAAATCATCCATAGTATAGACCATCCGCTGCTACTTATTTCAATGAAAACCATTGAAACAAAAGAGGGGGAAAAGGATGATTTTTTTTGCCCGCAACTGACCGGTCGTATCCTTCATCCCACCGATTTTTCTGATACAGCAGAAGAGGCTTTTCAATGGCTTAAAGGCAGGGAGGTGTCATTCCCGAAGCTCACCCTGATGCATGTTCAGGACGAGGTCAAAATCGGGAAGCATCTTAAAGACAGGCTTGAGGAATTTAACAGGATTGACAGTGACAGGCTTGAACGGCTTAAAAAATCATTTAATGAGGCACATCCGGAAACTGATATTGAGATTGTAATCGATTATGGTAAGCCAATCC
>PXAP01000271.1 GCA_003567115.1 Bacteroidota bacterium | reverse complement strand
AGAAGGCCAGTGCCATCATCGATGAGGAGTTCATCTGGATAGCATACCATAACGATACTCCAATTGCCATCTATCTGATGTACCCCGATGTAAACCAGATACTGAAAAAACTGAATGGCAAACTGAACCTGCCTGCTCTGATAAAATTTCTCTACCTGAAGAAAAAGAAAACCATGACCCGGGCCAGAGGGGTGCTGATGGGTGTTATACCTCAGTTCCAGGGTATGGGTATTGAATCAGCTATGGCGCTCAACGTCTACAAGGCAATGACCCGCAAACCCCATTACAGGGAGGTGGAGTTTTCGTGGGTGGCGGACTTCAATCCGAAAATGCGGAAGATATGGGTTGCCATAGGCGCTGTCCCCGCCAAAAACTACATCACCTATCGCTACCTGTTCGACCGTAACAAACCCTTTAAGAGGTATCCGATTCCTGACAGCGAAGAAGTAACAGGTCCGGAAACCATTAATAATAATTAATCCATTTAACAATCAAACCAACAGCAGCACGTAACTAAAAATTATAAAATGCATTACGACATCATAATAATCGGCGGGGGACTGGGTGGTCTGACTGCCGGAGCCAAACTGGCAAAAGAGGGAAAAACGGTTCTTCTGCTTGAACAGCATGACCGTCCCGGAGGCTGCGCCACCACATTCAAACGAAAGGAGTACACCCTCGAGGCAGGACTCCATGAGATGGACGGGCCCCATCCAAAAGATATGAAAGTCAGGATATTCAAAGATCTGGGCATTGACGGGCGAGTGACTTTGCTGGGGTTGCCCGAGTTTTATCGTTTTGTCAACGGAAGGCAGGATGTGGTCATTCCCCATGATCCTGAAGAGGCGGTACACAGGCTGTCTCAACTCTTTCCCGGCGACACAGAAGGATTGAACACCTATTTTCATTACCTGTTAAACTCCCGCAAGTTGCTGGCAGAAAGTGCCGGCAGTCCCGAAAAGAGTCTTGGCTCCTTCCTTGACGAACATATAGGCAATGAGGACCTTAAACTCATCCTGCTCGGCAACCTCGGTTATTTCCATGATGACCCCTACTCCATCTCACTCAACTACTATCTCGTTGCACAGGGAAGCTATTTTGGCGGAAACGCCAGTTTTGTGCAGGGCGGATCACAGAAATTATCCGACTCCCTTGCATCTGTGATCAAGGAGAACGGGGGCACGGTTAAGCTGAACAGTATGGTCACGGGCATCATATATGAAAATGACAGTCCGGCCGGCGTAACCTGGGAAATTACTTCAGCAAGGGATAAGGGAACCATGACCGGTCACGCAACGGAGATTTTGGTAAACGCTGCGGTACCAAACCTGGCCGGCAGTTTGCTTCCGAAAGGCCGGGGAAATATCCTGTCTGAAAAGATAAAGGATATGAATATCGGGGCCTCGCTCCTGACAGTCTATTTTGGTTTCAGGAAATCCCTCAAAGAGGTTGGGAACAGGCACTACTCCACATTTGTTTTTGATCCGTCCATAAAAACCCAGAAGAATATAGCGGAAAATAACAAGGCAGGCTTTGAAACCCGCAGCTTTACGTTTGTGGACTACAGCCAGGTTGACTCCGCCCTTGCCCCCGAAGGTAAGGGAGTCGGTGCAGTATGCTGTATTGACTATTTGCAGGAATGGGAAGGGATGGAACGGAACTCCTATCTGAAGAGAAAGTCTGCTGTAGCAGATATATTCGTTGACAGATGCGAAAAGCTCATCCCCGGGTTCAGAGGTGCACTTGAGTATGTTGAAGTGGCAACACCCATGACGGTGCAACGATACACCATGAATCCGGCCGGCGCAGTTTACGGCTTCGCACAGAACCCCGGAAAACCATCTGCATACCTGTCCGCACTGCCCGACAACCTCCATATTGCCTCAGCATGGGGAAAATTCGGCGGAGGCTTTTCAGGTGCCATCTACAGCGGGTATATAACAGCACTCGATATCCTGAGAAAGAGGAAATAATAAATCCATTTCAACATCTATCAACCTCGCCACCTTTGTTATACCCCAAGCCAGTATCTCTGCCTTTGAGTTATAAATCCATTTCAACACCTATCAACCACGCCACCACGAAACAATTTATCCGCCGGTATCAATTTTATTGATTACTCCCCTTTCGGGGAAGAGAACGCTTTTCACATACCCCGGACCCGTTTTTATTGTACCCTTGTTCCGGTCAATTTGTGACAGGTTACCTGCAATCACGCTCCTGACAAGGCAGGCATGATCATATGCTGGCATCATAACTGTAAAGAAGATATAGCCCTCCGGACACACAAAATGTAACACTGTCCCAGGCAGACATGGTCATATACTGACGCCATAAGTGTGCGGAAGATAATGCCCTCCGGACGTACAAAATATAACACTACCCAAGGTTAACTGGTTTTATAGAGGATTTTAATACATTTTCCGGGGGGAAATCTCCGATGAAGTAACTGTCAAAGGGTCACCCACCATTCATGGAGTAACCAGAGAAGCAGAGATCGAAGGTAGTCTTGAGAGATACGGACCTCATTTTGTTGCCAATGCGAAATTTCCGGTCAGGGTGGAGGATTACGACATTAGAATACCAAGACTGTTCAGAGTCTCCTTGTTAAAAGGGAATCAAAAGACCATCTTCCCCCTCCCCTTATCAGCAGGTAAAGGCTTATCAGCCACATGGCAAAATCTGT
>PXAP01000292.1 GCA_003567115.1 Bacteroidota bacterium | reverse complement strand
GGGCATCTATTTTGCGCCGGGATGGCATCTTTTGCTGATAGTGCTGCTGGCTGCCGTACTCACTCTTTTTATATCAATAGCAGCGGAAGGGGTGATCGGTAAATATGAGCTTCCCTACCTGAGCGTTCCTTTTGTTATTTCAATATGGATAGTCATGCTGGCCACCCGCGATCTGACTGCCCTTGGTGTCAGTCACCGTGGTGTATATACCCTGAATGAACTATACCAGATTGGGGGAAACATGCTGGTGTGGCTCTATGAGTCATGGCAACAGATAGACCTTACTCCGTCTCTCCGTGTTTATTTTATTTCGCTGGGGGCCATATTTTTCCAGTATAATTTGCTCTCGGGGATAATTATTGGCGGGGGACTTCTCTATTATTCCCGTATAGCTTTTACTTTATCACTGCTGGGCTTCTATTCGGCCTTTATTTTTTACGAGATTGTTGGTGCTGATCTGGATGAGATTAATTACAGCTATATAGGGTTTAATTATATTCTAACCGCTATTGCTGCAGGGGGCTTTTTTATTATACCCACCCTTTCATCATATCTCTGTGTGGTCTTTCTCATTCCCGTGGTGGCTCTTCTTACCATGAGCCTTACTTCTGTTTTTGCAGTATTTCAACTCCCGGTATATTCGCTTCCTTTTAACATTATTGTTCTGCTCTTTTTGTATGTGCTTAAATTCCGTACAAAAAACACAAACCGGCTGCATACACTTTTCTACCAGTATAATTCTCCCGAAAGGAATCTGTATGCTTTTCGTAATGCATCTGAAAGGCTGGCACATTTATTTGATGTGCAGGTTAAGCTTCCTTTTTTCGGGGAGTGGACAGTGACGCAGGCTTATGACGGTGACCACACCCATAAGGGCGGGTGGAGGCATGCACTGGATTTTGAGATACTGGATGAGCAGGGGAGTTCATACAGAAGGGACGGAAACAAATGCAGCGATTACTATTGCTTTGACAAGGCTGTTCTTGCCCCGGCTGACGGAACCATAGAGGAGGTGACCGATGACATTGCAGATAATAATATCGGAGATGTCAATCTTGTAAATAACTGGGGGAATACCATTATTATTCAGCATGATGAAGGGTTGTACTCAAAGCTGAGCCATCTTAAGGAGAATTCCATTACCGTTAAAAAGGGAGAAAAGGTCCGGCAGGGACAAACCATTGCCAAATGCGGAAACTCAGGCCGTTCACCTGTCCCCCACCTGCATTTTCAAATGCAGGCAACTCCCTGGATCGGATCGGGGACGGTTGAATATCCTGTAAGCCATTATATTGTTAACAGAGAAAAGAAATTTGAATTCCATTCATACGATGTACCGGGAGAGGGAGACAGGATAATGAATGTGGAAGTCAATGCACTGATAAAAAATGCTTTTGACTTTGTTCCGGGAAAAAAGATGCAGATAAAAGGGACGGTTAAAGGAAAGGAGTTTCCGGCGGAATGGGAGGTGCAAACAAATATGTACAACAAGTCATTTATACTGTGCAAAAAAACAGATTCAAGGGCGTATTTTGAAAATGACGGAACGATATGGTATTTTACCCATTTTGAAGGGGACAGGTCTTCACTTCTTTATTATTTTTATCTTGCAGCCTATAAGGTGAAACAGGGTTTTTACAAGGATGTATCCCTGGAAGATAAGTTTCCTGTAAATCAAACCTTCCCGCGAACCATTCTTTTCTTTCAGGACCTGGTGGCTCCGTTTTTCCTTTTTCTGAAATCTGTCTACCACCTTAATTATGTAAATATTGACAACTCCCTTTCGCCCGGAAAAATCACACTAAGATCACAGGTCACCTCCTATGTTTTTGGCAGCTTGTCGCGGACCATTCATTTTGAAATGGAAATTGACAAACAGGGGTTAAGAAGATTTCAGGCGGAATCAGGTAAATTTAAAATTGATGCTTTATGGGAAGAGTAATTGTTATCATGGTCATTATGGTTTTAATGTTTAATACCGCATGGTCACAACCTGAAGCAAATGTTGCGGATATTGACAGGGTTACATATGAACTTTACATGGATGCTTCATGGAAGGAGCTGATAAGTGTTGGCGAGGAGGCTGTTGAACAGGGAATAGATTACTACTATCTCCGTATGCGGATTGGTATAGCCGCATATGAGCTTGAGGACTATTCAAAGGCCATAAGGCATTTCAGAAAAGCGCTGGATTTTAATTCTGCCGATGACACGGCAATGGAGTACCTGTATTTTTCTTATATTTTTTATGGCCGGGATATGGAAGCCCGCAAAGTAGCGCAGGGCTTTTCCCCTTCCCTGAAAGATAAGCTGTCTTATGAAAGAAGCGTTATCCGCTCATTTTCTTTAAATGCCGCGGGCAGCTTTCTTCAGGATACGGATATTATTGATGATTATTCGCCGGATGTTGATCCGGCGATAGACGGATTCCAGTCCGTTACCCGCAATTTTACCTTCTTTGGAGGATCGCTGGAACATGATGCAGGAAATCTTGTTAAGATTAATCATACTTTAGGGTATCTTTCCAAATCCTATTTGAGCTACATACAGGAGGGAGCCGAACCATACTTTGAACCAGATGCCGGGCTCAGCCAGTTTCAGTATTATCTTTCAGGCAGTATCCTTACGGGGAATAACAGATATATAATTCCCGCCATCCATTACCTGAATGTAAGAATACCCTATG
>PXAP01000212.1 GCA_003567115.1 Bacteroidota bacterium | reverse complement strand
GGCAATGGTTAAGAAGATCCCATTTAAAAACCTGGTTTATAAGTTTGCTATAGGTGTTCTGTACCAACTGGCAGATAAATATCCTGAGGAGGTGAAAAAGATTCTGAATGACCGGTTTGCTGGTGAAAACAACCTGGGCGACAGAATAAAGGTGTTTCGAAGTGAGATTGATGCCTTGTATAAAACACTTGACCCAAAGCAGCAATCTCACCATGATGAGAGGACGGCAGCCACTTACCTGGCTTTTAAAGCTTAGTTAATATTTTTTTAAAACTTCTTCCAATTTCAACATCATGGATCGATGTTTATCCGGTTTCTCCTTTATAGGTTTCTGTAAATTTGATAGCTTCCACCGGATTGCTGGAAATTCCTTAATTCTTTCATAAGGAAATAAACTCCAGTCTGGTTGGCCATTTTCAAAACTATAAATTAATCTCTTATCTCTTTCTGTCATGTTCTTTTTCAGGCTTTCACTAAGCTTAGTTCTTGTTTCTTCATAATCTTTATAGTCGAATTCAATTTTCGTCATTCCTGAAAACTGCTGGTAGAATGCAGATTCCTGGTTTTTATAGACAGGATCTAACAGTTCATGTACTGGTTTATGATGGCTGAACAATGCAATAATGCAGCTATGCCATATATCGTCAGTAATACCTTCGTTGTTAAGAAGGAGTTTTATATCAAACAAATCTCTCGGATGTTGTCTGTCAAGGGCAGCACAAATTTTTCCACCAAATAGCTCAGCATGGGACACTATGTTCATAGCTGCAAACTTTCCAAATTCATTCTGGGCTGACTCAGACACTTTCATAAATCTTACTGGAAATAAATGACCCCTGGTAATAGTATTTACCTCTATTTTAATTTGGGCATCAGGATATTGGCAATTCAACTTTACATCAGTTCCTGCAGCTAGCGGAACCGTATTTACATTTAACCCGTGAATCGACTTTTCAATATTTTTCTTAATCCGCCCAAGACCTTCGTGAATATTTTTTAACGCTCTATCTCTTGTATCAAACTGCAAATAAGTTAGGTCTATATCAACTGATAACCTGGGCAGATCACGAACAAAAAGATTAATAGCTGTTCCACCTGTTAAGGCAAAAATATCTTCCCTTGCCACGTATGGTAATATTTTAAGCAGAAGCTCAAATTGTGCACGGTAAGTTGCTGAAATCATAATTCCGCCAGCTCTTTTGGTATTGTAATGTTATATTCAGATACGTAAACTCCTCCTTCTGTTATTCTTCTGTTACCACTTCCCAAATCAATGACCGATGTATCCAGAAATTTCATCCACTGATGGTTTGCCTTGTCTCCAAGGTATAAAAAAAGTCTTTTTACTTTAACTGATTTACACTGTTTTAATAAACCCTGAACCAATTGTGGGCGTAGATTTACCAGCCCTTCCATTAAATGGTAACACTCTACCAGATCAAATTCTTTTGGTGCAAGGTACAGACATTCCATAATGGCCCGTTCGGCTGATGATATCCTTACAGAAATATTTTTTATTTCGTGTATGATAGTGGCTGCCTTTTCGGGAAGAAATGAGCTTTGCTGATGATATACCGGAATCCCCCAATTGAAATCTTTAAACCATTTGGGCAACTTTTCTTTATAAGGAGAGAAAAGATACAAAATTTGCCGGTTCAAACGGATATAATGACTAAATCCCTGTAAAGACAACGCACTTAATGCTCCAACGTGAATTCTAAGATTAGTCTGATTTTGCAGTGTGTAAACTCCACCCTCCCAATTTAATTCGTCCTCAGGCTTTTTATATGCACCTCTGCCGATAGCCTCCAGCCATCCACTACGCAGATAATGCTTCTGCAAATCCCTTGATATACCTAAATATTCAAGCCAGGATGCCAGGGCAACGGTTCCTGGCTTAATATTTTTTACCAGGGTTTTTAATTTTGTCTTATTTTGGGTAGCCATATACCATATATTTGGTCAAATATAACGAAATAATTCTGTAATAAGGAAATATTATTTTGATTATTAGTTATTAATAGCTATATACAGGTAGTAGGAATACCTTTATTGTGCTATTTATAACTAAGCATTAACTTATTTTTAAAGAATTTGTCAATCTCCTGGATGAGTCCAAAAATATCGGATTTGCTGAATGTTTCAAGAAATATTTAACTTGTTGATTAGAGGTTACCAGTGGAAATTGAAGACGTTCCATTCCCCGAAAGGGAAATGGTATAATTTTATCTTAAGGCATATATCGAAAGGTTCAACTGATTATTCCGGTGTTTATAGGAATGACCGTTGGGAATATCCTGTAATAGCTATTCGTGAAGTAATAAGAAATGCCATCATTCACAGGGATTATTCTATTACCGGTAGTGATATTAAAATTGCCATATTTAATGATAAAGTTGAAATAACCAACCCCGGAAAATTACCACCGACAGTTGATTACAATGACATGGAATCAGGGCAATCTTCCATTCGTAATAAAATACTGGCTCCTGTATTCAAGCATCTTGGAATAATAGAGCAATGGGGAAATGGCTTACAGCTAATTGCTGATGAACTTAAAAAATATCCAGAAATCGAATTGAAATGGAGTGAGCCCGGTATGTCTTTCAGAGTTTCTTTTATAAAGAAAAACTTTAAAATTCAGCAAGAGTTACAGCAAGAGTTACAGCAAGAGTTACAGCAAGAGT
>PXAP01000267.1 GCA_003567115.1 Bacteroidota bacterium | reverse complement strand
AGTGGTTTAATAAGCCTGATATGAGGAGACTTTACCCCTATACCTTTGCAAATTTCCTCAATTTTTCCGGTGGCTGACGATTTCTGTCCCCCCGTCATGCCGGTTGTGGAATTATCTCCGATTAAAACCGTAATTGAAGATTTATCATTTACAGCATCAAGCAATCCGGTTATACCCGAGTGGGTGAATGTTGAATCGCCAATAACACATATTGAAGGATCCAGGCCGGCATCTGCTGCACCTTTGGCCATGGTAACAGAAGCTCCCATATCAACGCATGAATTTATTGCATTATAAGGATCAAGTGCACCAAGTGTATAACATCCTATATCAGAAAATACATGTCCCTGACCAAGGTTTTCAATTGATTCCAGCAGAGCATTGAACATATCGGCATGACCGCAACCTGCACAAAACGACGGTGGCCTGGTTTTAACAATGGCAGGAACTGCGGGTCCTTGTTTAACAGTGATGCCGAGGGCTTTGGCAACATAACCAGGATTAAGTTCTCCATCACGGGGCAGGCTTCCGTCAAGACGACCTTTTATTTTTTTCCTGAAACATGGGTATCCACGCAACATTTCTTCCACGACAGGATACCCCTCTTCCAGTACCAGGATACTGTCACACTCATTAACAATCTTTTCAACTAACAAACGCGGTAAAGGATACTGACAGATTTTCAGCACCGGATGATTCAGTTTGTTTTCATTATATACCTCCATAAGATAATTATATGCAAGTCCGCAGGCTATGAATCCAACAGAACTATCCTTCCCGGATTCTGCCGGATTGTTGTATATTGAACTGCCGGACTCCTTTTCAAATTCAGGTTGAAAAGAAAGCAAGCCTCTGTATCGTTTTCTTGCATAGGCGGGCAACAGTATAAACTGCCTGGGATCATCGGGAATAATCAAATCTTTTTGCTCCAGTATACTGCCCCGCTTTACAGGTGACCTTGAATGCGATAATCTTGTAGTTAATCTCAGCATAACCGGAATGCTGAATTTTTCTGATAACTCAAAACCATAAAAAACCATGTCATAGGCTTCCTGCTGATTGGATGGCTCAAGTACCGGAATCATGGCAAATTTAGCGTAACAACGTGAATCCTGCTCATTCTGTGAAGAATGCATTGAAGGATCATCTGCAACTGCTATCAAAAACCCCCCGTTAACACCTGTAATTGCTGAGTTCATAAAAGGATCTGCAGCCACATTCAAGCCAACATGCTTCATACATACCATGGAACGTTTACCGGTGTATGACATTCCCAGAGCTGCTTCCAGAGCAGTTTTTTCATTGGCCGACCACTGGCAGAATATATTATCTTCCAGGGCTTTGTCTGAATTTTGCACGTATTCCATGATCTCAGTCGAAGGTGTGCCCGGATAACCATAAATACCGGAAATACCCGCATCCATACCTGCCTGTGCTACCGCTTCATCACCAAGTAACATTAGTTTATCCATACAACTGTTTTTATTACTTCAATTTATCAAATTTAACTATAAATAAAAGCAAAAAAAAGGTTAAACATCACCTGAAAACAATACCCGTACAACATTAAAATTAAAGCCTGTCAATAAACTTTCGATTCTGTTGGTGGTAAAATATCACAAATTGTCCGACTTTATGGACAGACATTAATTAACACATCAATTACTCAGGTATGAACCGTGGCAATTATCCTCCGGCTGCCTCCGTGATTCCTGAATTCACAAAGATATATACCCTGCCAGGTTCCGAGATTCAGACGACCATTTGAAAAAGGGATATTCAGTGATACCGAAAGCAAGCTGGATTTCATATGTGCAGGCATATCGTCAGGACCTTCTATTGTATGAGTATATCCCGGGTCATTTTCAGGAACAAGTTTATCAATGGAATAGTCCATGTCACTGGCTACATCCGGATCCGCATTTTCATTTATGGTCAAAGCTGCGGATGTATGTTTCAGAAAAAGATTAACCGTGCCGGTTCCCTGCAAATCCTTCAGGTTTTTCTCAATAAACCCTGTAATTAAGTGAAACCCCCTTTTGTGTTCAGGAATAACGATTTCGTACTGTTTTATCATGGCAGCATTTTAAATTTCTATTTAATAATTTAAAAATATACAGTTTGATTGTAATTATCATATTATAAATTAATTTTATTTTTATGGAAAATTTAGCACCTAATGCGTTATCTTTATCCTGAATTATTTTTTTACCTATATTTGAGACGGCATGAATTTTGCTCTATACAATCCCTACAAAGTGATCTATTTTATGGTACAAATATCCGCTTTTAAATACTTGCTTGCTATATTTCTATTATCATTGATCGTTACAGGTGTTAAATCCCAGCAGCGAAGTGAACAAAAGGATCCCCTGCAGATAAGCGGTATTATCAAAGATGAAACCGGCACACCTCTGCCTTATTCCCATATTATTGTTATAAATGCAGGTAAGGGTAGTATTGCCGATAAAAACGGAAGATTTTCATTTATAGTTTATCCCAATGATACTCTTGTATTTTCATCCCTTGGCTATAAAAGAGAGCAGCATGTTATTCCAGATAATCTTGATGTTGTGCATTATTCGTTTGATGTACAGCTCCAAAGAGAACCCTTTGAGATAGAAGAGGTCACTGTATTCCCATGGGCGACTTACGAGGAATTTTCAGAAGCTTTTATCAATTTAGATCT
>PXAP01000182.1 GCA_003567115.1 Bacteroidota bacterium | reverse complement strand
GTCAAAACCGGTTTGTTGGATTAACAGTCGAAGGAGAATGGTTGGAATATACTGTGGATGTTACTCCGGGAGACTATGATATTATGTTGTACTATTTCTGCCAGGTGGATAATTCCACCGAAATTGAATTGAGTCTGGATGGCAATAAGATAGCTACTTTTACAGGAATGACCAACAAAGGCAATCTGGATATCCAGGATAGTGTGTTTGTCCGTGGTGTTAGTTTAGCCGGCGGAAATGATCAAATACTAAGGCTGGAATTTGCAGTTGGCGGGGACGTGGAGGTCGATGCTATGGTCTTTACTCCTGCTGCCGATTATGTTGCTGTTACGGGAATTTCCATTAATGACTGTCCTGCAGATGATTTAGATATTGGTGAAACACATCAATTGTCTGCCGGCATAACGCCGGAAGATGCCACAGATGCAAGCGTAAGCTGGAGTTCTATGCAACCTTCCATTGCAACAGTTGATGCAAGTGGGAAGGTCACTGCGCTTTCCGAAGGAAATGTAACGATAACCGTGACATCTAATGATGGAGGATTTAGCGATAATTGTGATATTATTATTATCGATTCACAGACAAACAGCCTGAATATAGAAATGGAGTCGGATTTGGTTAAAGTTTATCCGAATCCTGTGCAAGATGTTTTATATATTAGTTTCAAAAAACCACAAACTGAAACTGCCATATACATCTATAACACCCTTGGCGCTTTACTATATAGCAAAAAAGTCAATACTTCTTCGCTCGCAGTTGATGTAACAAAATACAATAAAGAATCTATGCTTCTTGTTCAGGTTGTTTCTAATGAGTTTACTACTTTGCATAAAATTATTTTAACTGAATAAGGCACCTGGAGACTTCAGTGAATAGAATCATGACGCCTTTTGAATGATCGCAGAATTTAAGTTATCGTGATAATTTCTTTGGTAATACCACCAGTTAAGCAGCGCTTTAATCATGAAAATATTAACTATAAAAAAATCAACAGTCTTATTGCCAGCCACTTTTCTGATTTTTGGGTCGTGTCAAGATCACCAGGTCAGAGAATCTGTTCCTTCAAAACCCAATATACTTTTCATCTATGTTGATGATCTGGGGTATTTTGATTTGAGTTGCATGGGCAGCAACTATTACGAAACCCCTAATACAGATCGGATTGCACACGAGGGAATGATTTTTACCAATGGCTATTCAAATGCTCAGGTAAGCAGCCCTTCACGCGCCAGTATCATGACCGGAAAATTCCCGGCCCGACATGGTATTACCGACTGGATTGGTGCCCATACCGGTGAAGATTGGCGCAGAATGGGAAGATATAATAAATTATTGCCGGCTGACTATGTAAGAAATCTTCCACACGAATATATCACTCTGCCGGAAGCACTGAAGGAGGCCGGTTACAAAAACTTTTTTGCAGGGAAATGGCATCTTGGGTCGGAAGGATCATGGCCTGAGGATCACGGATTCGATATAAATATAGGCGGATGGGATACCGGTTGGCCACGGGGAGGTTATTTTTCACCCTGGTCAAACCCTAATCTTCCAAGTGGTCCGGATGGTGAGAATCTGACGATGCGCCTTGCCCGGGAGACGGCAGATTTTATCCGGACACACAAAGATACCACTTTTTTCGCCTTTCTCTCCTTCTATGCCGTACATAGTCCCCTGGAAACAACAAGGGAAAAATGGGCCAAATACAGACAAAAAGCTGAGGATATGGGTTATCCTGAGCAAGGGTTCGAAATGGGCCATTTTCTGCCTATCCGGCAAGTCCAGGATAACCCTTTGTATGCCGGACTCGTTGAGATAATGGATGATGCAATCGGATTGGTGCTTGATGCGCTTGAAGAAATGGATCTTGATGAAAACACAATAGTTATTTTTACTTCTGATAATGGAGGTGTGGCATCGGGAGATGCCTTTGCGACCTCGAATTTGCCTTTGAGGGCAGGAAAAGGATATCAATTCGAGGGTGGTATCAGGGTCCCGTTTTTCATTAAGGTTCCCTGGCTTGACATTAAAGGGAGAACTTCGGATGTCCCTGTTACAGGTGCCGACTTTTATCCTACGTTGCTGGAACTGGCGGGTATTGAAAGCAAGCCCGATGAACACAAAGACGGGGTAAGCCTAGTTCCCGTGATAAATGGCAGAACTATCAGTGAACGCCCGCTCATCTGGCATTATCCGCATTATGGCAATCAGGGAGGTGACCCATCTTCAATAATCCGGAAAGGTGAGTGGAAACTTATTCATTATTATGAAGACGGCAGGGAAGAACTATATAACCTGAAAAACGATTTGGGAGAAACCAATAATGTGGCAGGAGAAAACCAGGAAATAGCTAAATCGTTAAGCGAAAGTCTTTTTTCTTTTCTGAACGAAGTTGGTGCACGTTTCCCAACAAGAGATCCAGAATACTGCGAAGAACTGGAGAGGAAACATATGGAAAGAGTGGTTAATGAAATCTGGCCGCACTGGGAAAGGCAACGGCTGTTATTCCTTTCAGAAGACTTCGACCCGGGAAATAACTGGTGGGGCAGCCAATTGGCAAATTAAACAATTACAAACAAAAATCTACTAATCATGAAAGAAAAGCTTTTATTAATCACTATTTTAATAGTTAGCTCAGTATTTTTTTCCTGCAGCCGTGTTCAAACTACATCCCCCCGGGAGATAGTCTTGTTCGAT
>PXAP01000312.1 GCA_003567115.1 Bacteroidota bacterium | reverse complement strand
GTAATTACGTTTTTTCAGGTATACGGCGGGCAGGGAAATCCTATCTCCTTTATCAACGAATGCAACAATTGATAACCCGGGGGATTCAGTGGGATGAGATGCTCTATATTAATTTTGAGGATGAACGTCTTACAGGGATGAAGGCTGAGCATTTGAACCTGTTGTTAGAGGTTCATCTGGAAATGTATGGGAAGAAACCAATTCTTTTTCTTGATGAAATACAAAATATTCCCGGGTGGGAAAAATTTGCCCGTCGAATGGCAGATACCAAACACCGGGTATATATCACGGGTAGCAATGCCAGAATGTTGAGCCAGGATATTCAGTCAACACTGGGAGGACGCTATATCCCTGTCGATGTTTATCCTTACAATTTCATAGAATTTTTGGCGGCAAACAACATGAGTATAACTGAAAACTCCATATTATCCACTTAAATATTATTTCACCGATAACGGTCTGTTGAACCTTTTCCTGTTGGATGGTAATACTTCTTTGCTTGAAAATATGGTGGCCATAAATTTATTGCGTAAATACGGACGCAATGATGCTGTCTATTTTTACAACAAGGGAATTGAAGTCGATTTCTATGTGCCTGATGCCGGTACGGCAATTCAGGTTTGTTATGATCTTGACAACAGCGCCGGCACTTTTGACAGGGAAGTGAAGGCATTACTGAAAATTGCAGATGTATTAGAGTGTCGTCATTTGTTAATCATCACACGGGACACCGAACGGATGTTGGAGATGAGTGGCAAAAAGATTGAAGCCATCCCTGTATGGAAATGGCTGCTAAATTTATAAAATCAGCCCGGTCTGTGCAGTGATTGCATTCACGTAAATCAGCCTTAACCTCCATGACAGGCGATCTAAACCTGGAATTTATTTATCCCCGCAGAGGAATGATACACCCGTTTCAACTTCTTTTCAGAAGTAAGCTGGTTGGCAGAATAGTTATACAGAATTCTAACAACAAACGCCTGTTCAAGAATGCTGATATACTTGCTGACTGTTTTTGAGGAAAGTTTCAAATCGTTGGCCAGATTTTCATAATGCAGATACATCCCGGGGTGTTCTGAAATTGTTTTAACTATTGCATAAAGTATTTCGGGGGTTTTTATCTGAATTAAAAGTTTGAATGCTTTTACCATTAACAATTACCGGTATACACCGTCAGATCACCCTCTTTTTGAAAGAACTTCATTTTCCCGGATCACCCTCTTTTTGAAAGAACTTCATTTTCCCGGATCACCCTCTTTTTGAAAGAACTTCATTTTCATAATCCTTCACAGACTTTATATAGTTATCGGCCACCGGTACTTCATTGATCATGCAGTAGTAGTCATAAACCGCACCGAAAGGTTTTGCCTTCATCAGTTCAAGCAGGGCAAGCCTTTCGAAATATTTTCCATCATTTTCATAATTTCTCAGTAAATCAGCTGGTTCAAGCAGTGCAAACATAAAAGCCAACTGTACAGCCCTTACCCCGGCCACATACGCTCCCACCCGGTTTATACTGGCATCAAAAAAATCAAGTCCTATATTAATCCTGTCAAGAGCATTGCAGCGGATCACCTCCTGTGCAATCAGGCTGATCTCATCATTGAATATTACCACATGATCACTGTCCCACCTTACACCCCGGGTCAGATGCAGAAGCAGACGGCCGGTAAACTGCAGAAGTGCAGATATCTTGTCACCCACCTGCTCGGTGGGATGGAAATGTCCATTGTCAAGGCATAGCATCTGACCATTCCTGGCAGCGTAGGCCAGGTAAAATTCATGTGAACCGACTACCATCGATTCAGAGCCTATACCGAAAAGTTTGCTTTCAAGGGAGTCCAGCAGATATTCCCGGGGATATTTCACAGAGAATATCTCATCGAGTGATTTTTTCAGAAGTGCCCTGTGTTCAAAGCGATCTACCGGCACATCCTTGGAGCCGTCAGGTATCCAGATATTATTCACCGAAGGAGTCCCCAGCCGTCTGCCCATCCCCGCTGCTATTTCCCTGCAGCGTTTAACATGCTCTACCCAGAATCTGCGGTGTTTATCATTTTTAGCCGACAGGGTAAACCCGTCATCAGCATACGGGTGCGAAAAACAGGTGGGATTAAAATCCAGGCCTGTGCCATGCTCTTGTGCCCAGTCTATCCATCTCTGAAAATGCCGAATATCTATCCTGTCCCTGTCCACCGCCTTACCGGCAAAATCGCCATAAATGGCATGAAGGTTCAGCCTCTGTTTTCCCGGTAACAGGCTCATAACTTTATCCATGTCCTGTATTAACTCATCTATGTTCCGGGCCTTACCGGGGTAACCGCCGGTAACCTGGATACCGCCCCCGCTGAGTTGTGAACCGGGTGTTTCAAAGCCCCCCACATCATCAGCCTGCCAGCAATGAAGTGAAATGGAAATGCCACCCATTTTCTCTATCACCATATCAGTATCAACACCCAGCTCCAGGTACTCTTCCCTGGCAAGCTGATATGCCTTCTCAATTTTGCTCTGTTTTACCATAACAGGATATTTTAATTAAGTAACAAATTCTCTAAAATCGGACTACCCACCACCAGGTGGCTTTAACCCCGGTTTTTGCTGCGCACCGCGAATTATTTTAATGCGCATACCTTTCGGGCAAAGCCCCGCCAGGACATTACCGCGCCCCAGGTCGAGGGTTTTTAAGATTAACTAAAGAGT
>PXAP01000180.1 GCA_003567115.1 Bacteroidota bacterium | reverse complement strand
CTAATCCAGGACTTCTTTTCTTTGCATATTATCATTTTTAACTAATAATATCCGGGACAAAGCCCCAAAGCATCTTATAATCAATCAGGTTAAATTTACTAATTATGATTGTTCGGCATGGGAAGATTTTAGAAGATCTGTAACTGTCTTTACCGGATTGAATGCAGATAGCGGAATCTCTATGAAAACCGTATTCCAGTCCGACATACTCCCGTTCCAGAGTCCCGGTAACTCAAGTGCCTTAAGTTCCTTTCCTTCCACAGATTTCCTGGAAATAAAGCCTGTTTGAGGATCAACAAAACGTTGAAGATCAAACTTATTTCCTTTGTAGTCTTTGAATGAACATACAAGATCCACCGGATTAAAATGTGTGGACGCGTTAAAGAGTTTATTCATATGTGAATCTGATAAATCTATCTGAGAACTTTCAACTATTTGCAATGAAACCGATCCGTCACTGTTTTTTACCCAGAAAGGTCCTCCTCCGGGTTGCCCCTCATTCTTAACCATACCGCAAATGCGAATGGGCCTGTCGAGCTTTGAAACAAGGTATTTTTTCTTTTTTTCCTCCCTCCATTGATCCATTCCCGGTGGTGCAACAACACACAATTCATCTTCCAGAAAGGTCATTATTTCATTCAGTAGTTCCTTATCATTCTTTTTATAGATCTCAAGGGCATTGAGATAGTCAAATATTCTTTCCCGGAATGAAATTAACATACCGCCAAGAACTTTTTTGTATCTGATTGTATTATGCTTCAAATTATCAGGAACAACATTATCAATATTTTTTATAAATATTATATCACCGTTTAGTTCATTAATATTTTTTAGTAAAGCACCGTGCCCGCCAGGCCGGAAAACCAGTTTTCCGTCTTTATTACGAAAGGGTTTGTTTTCTCTGTCTGCAGCGATAGTATCAGTTGATGGCTTCTGGATAGAAAAATCAACCACAAATTCTACTCCGTATTTTTTCTCAAAATCCTTTCTGATGCTATCAAGAAGCATTGTAAATGCCTCTTTGTGCTGAGGCAGGACGGTAAAGTGTATCCTGACAATATTACTGTTTCCTTTACAATACATAGCTCCCTCGGCCAGATGCTCTTCAAATGCAGTACGCGTTTTTTCACCGTATTTATGAAAAGGAATCAATCCCTTCGGCAGGTTTGCATAATTCAAGCCATCTTTTTCCAGCAAAGTTCTTATTATTGGAGTGTAATCCCCCGACTTTATCAAATATTCCGGCTTATATCCCTTTTTTATCAAACACGATTTCAGTTCATCATAAAAGGCAAAGCCTGAAAGATGGCGTATGAACTTTTCAATATATTTCCTGTCTTCATATTTATCACCTTTTTCAAGGAAGGCATAAAGATCCTTGAACATGCGGGAAGCTATTCCTGAGGCAGGAACAAATTTCAGAATAATTTCTTTTTTTAACCTTTTTTCGTAAAGTCGAATTAAGTCATCCCTGATTTCTCCGCTAAGTTTTAAAATTCCATCTCCTGAAGTGGCAGGTCTGGTTATCGGCAGAAAAGGAAATCCCTCCCTGAAACTCCGCAATTGTTCTTCTATCTCTTTTACCGTTATACCCCTTATTTCGATATCCTGACAGTCTTTTTCAGTTAACATTACAAGTTCTGTTTTTTGGCAGTTATTTATGAGTCCGCTTTAAAAAAGTATTTTTTTGAAAAAATCAGCAAAATCAAATTCTCAAGCCGGAGTTTCTCAGTGTGTTATCTATTTGAGTTATTGTAAAAAATCGTCATTTCTGACTTTTTGAAGCAGATTCATTTATTGTTCTGCAATAACCTGATTTTTTCGGAAAATTTCCTGCCGGCTCTGAGAGCCTGCAGATTCAGATTGACAATCTCCATTCCTTTTTGTTGAAAAATGCTCTCCACG
The DNA here is from genome assembly GCA_003567115.1 of Bacteroidota bacterium. Lineage (GTDB taxonomy): Bacteria > Bacteroidota > Bacteroidia > Bacteroidales > PUMT01 > PXAP01. The sequence goes on along the minus strand of PXAP01000180.1, from coordinate 802 downwards.
GCCGACTCAATCATTTCATAATCAATATCTATAAACGGTAAAGCAGCTCCAAGCATTACCATGTTTGAAAATCTGGCTGAACCAATTTCACCGGCAATATGATCGGCATTAATAATTACATGATTTTTTACTGATTTAATTTCAGCAATTAAATCATTTTGTTCAGGATAATCTTTTATATTTTTCACGGGTGTTGTATTTGTAACCAGCCAGCCATTCCCGGATAACCAGGGTAAATACCTCAAAGATTCCATTGGTTCTACCGATAATATCAAATCAGCTTTTCCCAAAGGGACCAGATCCGAATCTATTTTCTTGTCCGATACACGAAGGTGTGACTGTACTGCTCCTCCCCTCTGGCTCATACCGTGCACCTCCGATTGTTTAATTTGCAAATTGCTTTGTATTGCAGACAGGCCTATACAGGCTGCTATTGATAAAATTCCCTGACCGCCTACTCCGGCTATAATAATATCTGTTTGCATTTTTTTATTTATTAGCTTTTCTTTTTCGCTTTTTCACTTCTCCTGATAACCTGGATACACTCCCTTCTTGCAATTATTACTGACACACCTTTATAAGCAAGTTCTTCCCTGATTACTGAAACATTTTCCGAATGATGCTTCCTGAGTGGGTTAATAACCCTGATATGAGAAGATTCTATCCCTATACCTTTGCAAATCTGTTCAATTTTTCCGGTGGCTGACGATTTCTGTCCCCCCGTCATGCCGGTTGTGAAATTATCTCCGATTAAAACCGTAATTGAAGATTTATCATTTACAGCATCAAGCAATCCGGTTAT
>PXAP01000035.1 GCA_003567115.1 Bacteroidota bacterium | reverse complement strand
GCATAATCTGCGTATTCGTTCAGTTCTCTCTCTTCAACATGTTTCCGGCCGGCAAAGGGATTGTCAATTCCCAGCATCTTATATTTTTCAGACCCAAGGCTGTGATAGGGAAGAAAATGTATTTCCCTTACATGACCCAGAGAAGCCACAAAATCAATAATCTGTTTCATCTCGGGCATGGTGTGGTTAAATGAGGGGATGACCGCTATCCGGATTATCAGATTAATGTCGTATGCCGCCAGTTTCCGGAGATTGGCCATAACAAGTCCCGCCTGACCACCGGTAAACCGGCTGAATTTCAGGGGACAGGTATGCTTCAGATCAGCCAGAAAAGTACCGGCAAGGCCAATGCATCGTTCAATTTTTTCCCATCCGGTATGCAGAGAGGTTTCCACAGCCACATCCATTTTCCTCTCTTTAAGTGCATTCAGCAATCCGGTAAGGTTGTCACCCTGGGACAGGGGTTCGCCACCCGACAAAGTAACCCCTCCGCCGTTACAATAAAAGGGAGCATCTTTTTCAATGGTCTCGAGCAGCTCTTCAATGGATTTTTCTTCCCCCGACACGGTCAATGCCCCGGAAGCACAAACATCTCTGTATTTTGTCACATCTGAAGTTGCAGCATGGTTGACCCTGATGCCCGGATTGGCTGATGAAATTACCGGATCATCAAATTTCAGGCAATCTCCGAAGTTTTTACACCGCCCGGCATCATACATAAGCTCAGGATAAAAACTCCGGCCCTCAGGATTACAGCACCACGGGCAACGAAGGGGACAGCCTTTGTAAAAGACCATGGTTCTGATCCCCTGTCCGTCATGAGTTGAAAACCGTTGTATATTGAAAATCATTCCAGGTTGTTAATCTGATATGCAGGCAGGTTTCAGGCTGTCAGCCTTACATTCAAACAGTCTTTCAGGCTGTTGTACTGTAATTCAAACAGGTTTTTCAGGCTGTTGGCCTTTCAGAATGTCAGGATGTAAGATATGAGCATTACAATCTTTCACCCGGCCTTTAATAAAAATTGTATTCACAGTTCCATTATGCAGAGTCAGCCTCCGCTTCAATAGCCTGCCCGGCTCTCAGGTATTCCACTTTGCCAGTTTCATTATGCAGAGTCAGCCTCCGCTCCGTATTCTTTCAACATCAGGAGCCGTTCCCGGCACCGGCGGCACCGGTGTTATACCCTCAACCGGCCCCATAGCATACTCCTGAGGTCCCAGACGCAGATTTGATGCCATCATATCTTCCCATGTCACTATTCTCCCTGTTATAGCGGACTCCCGTCCCATTACCCCGGCAAGAGTCGCTGCAGCAAGATCTTCGGTCTGATTGAGAGGAGTATTGTTACGTATGGCAGTTACGAAATTGATATGTTCCTCGTCATAAGAAGATATCGCCACCCTGTTCGTTGACTGGCCCTCTTCATCCAGCGGATATTCATATTCCCAGATCAGGTTATCATCATAGTCCCATATCTTGTTCTGACAGTTAGTATAACCCCTGGTTCCGAAAATAAGAAAGCCGTGCTTATTATCGCATCCGTCAATACAACGGGTCTTACACTCAAAGGTCTTCCCGTCATCAAACTCATATTCAACGCTGTAATAATCATATACATCACCGGTTGGGCGATGGTGCCTGCCCCCGAATCCAAGGGCACTTACAGGATGTTTCCCAAAGAACAAGCTTATCATATCAATCTGATGTACAGCAATATCAACATTATCTCCACCGGAAAGCCAGTACCAGTTCATCCAGTCTCTTAACATTGCCTCCATATCACTCCATCCTTCCTGCCTGTTAACATGCCAGATTTTCCCGCGAATATCATAAGCATTAGCCGATACAAGATCACCAATGACTCCGCTCCTTACCATGCTACGGGTTGTCAGGTAATCGCGCTGATGCCTGAAGTTTGTTCCCGCTACCACTGTAAGCCCGGCCGATTCAGCCATTCTGCCTGAAGCCATGACCGACCTGACACCCACAGGATCAACACCGGCAGGTTTTTCAATAAAGACATGCTTCCTGGCCTGCACAGCCGCTTCAAAATGAAGTGGTCGAAAATGCTGCGGGGTTACATGTAAAATTACATCAACATCGGATTCGATAACCCTCCTGTAGGCATCAAATCCCACAAAACAGTTTTCATCGGCAATTTCAACATTTCGGCGTTCCTTAAGCACCCTCCGGCAATTATCAATACGATGCTGAAAAACATCGCCCAGGGCAGTTATCTGAAGGTTAGGACCGGCATTGAGAAAATTGAATGCCGCTCCCGTACCCCTGCCGCCACAGCCAATCAAGCCGGCTTTCAGCAAAGGTCCGTCAGGAGCACTGTCGTGGAAAACAGGAGCTTCATGCTCAGGTCTTCCTGAACTGCAGGAGGACAAAGCATATCCTGCCCCTATTGCCCCAACTAAGCCCAGGGCAGCAGCATCGCCAATAAACTCGCGTCTGCTTTTTGATTTCGATTTATTATTCATTCGTACAAATTAAGTTAATCAATTTAATAATCAATGAATTATATTTCGTATACAATCAATATAAAGTGCTTTTAACGTATGGAACCCTCATGGTTTGTTCATGTTATCTTTTCTGCCGAAGGATGATGAGGGTTTCATTCGAATATTATTTTGTTAAAGTGCATAATTTCAGTCTTTTAAAAAACTCAAGAAAGATAAATTTTCATCCGCATGCTCGAGGCAATATATTTTTGTGCTTGAGTTTAG
>PXAP01000098.1 GCA_003567115.1 Bacteroidota bacterium | reverse complement strand
GAACAAACCAGGGGGATCCATCCGTTTGAAACACCGAACATGAATTACCTGCAAAATATAAATAATTGATTATTAACTTGATTAACCTGTTTTATTCGGATGAAAATCACCGAAATTTTTAAAAAACAGGAAAGAACTTTTTCATTTGAGTTTTTTCCTCCAGGCGATTATCTGACTGCAGTTAAATTTGGTATTAATGCAGGACAGCTCATGAGGCTTTCTCCTTCATTTGTTTCAATCACCTATGGTGCAGGAGGCGGAACGCAAAGCAATACTTTTGATCTGGTGAATCTTTTTCAAAATGACTTAAAGTTTACATGCATGGCACATTATACCTGTGTCAATGCTTCAAAAGAAAAAATTGCCTATGATATGAGAGTCCTCCATGATATGGGGATTGAAAATGTGATGCTGATAAGAGGCGACAAACCAAAAAATGAACCACTGATCAAACCAAACCCGGCGGGGTTTAATTATGGGAGTGATCTTGTTAGATTTGTTAAGGAAAATTATGATTTCTGTATTGGCGCCGGTGCATATCCGGAAAAACACGTTGAATCTCCTTCAATGGAAGAAGATATTAAAAATATGAAGGTAAAAGTGGATAGTGGCGCTGATTTTTTAATAACCCAGATGTTTTTTGATAATAAATACTATTGGGAATTTTTGGAAAAAGCAAAAAAACAAAGTATAAAATGCAGAATCATTCCAGGAATTATTCCTATAACAAATTTCAAACAGATAAAAAAGTTCAGTGAAATGACCGGTGCAACCATTCCCGAAAAAATAAAGAAAAAGATGGAACCTTACCGGGATAATAAGAAAGAGATTTACAAGGTTGGACTTGATCTGGCTGTTGAACAGGTTCATGAACTGCTTAAAAACGGTGCTCCGGGTATTCATTTTTATACATTGAACAAATCCAGTGCTGCTATTCAACTTTACGAATCACTTTCACAAAATTTTAAGGATGTAAAAATTCTATTTGAGAAAAGCTTGAAGCCGCCTGTTACAAAACCTTGATATTGAGAAGGTGATGCCCGGGAAGGAAAAGAAAGGAAGCTCCTGGATCTTCCCGTGAATTTAATATAAACTTGCGTATAAGAAACTTTATTTCTATATTTATCGCCTTATTCTAAAAAAACATATGTTTGAGCAGCATAATTGTTCACAAAAAATACAAAGTATCATTTAATAAATGTGTTTTTTATTATAATGACGATTGATATTGTGAGAATGGTTAATGGGGTGTTTAGGTGTTCAGTTAGAGCTTTAAATCATTTTATGTAGTTTTGAAATATCTGGAATCGTAAAATCTTGTACTACCTTGTGTTACCCTGTTTTCTCTGAGGTGTAGCTGTAACCTATACAAGGAACGTGCAGGTATAATGACCGGGAAAAATTACGGTTACCTGCAACGCCCCGCTCCAATGCAAGCTAAAGCTTGTTAATCATCGGCGATACTGTAATATAAATATTTGGACATGAACACTTAAGTTCATCGATCAATGTATGGTATAATAATAAATGAACATTAAAAACCAAATAAATTAAAATATTAAATTATGGACTTGACCAAGATTACAGAAGCACTTATAGCAGGTAAAGCTGATCAACTGAAAGAGCTGGTGGAAGAAGCTGTCAACAGCAAAACCAATCCTGCCGATATATTGAATAAGGGGTTGTTACCCGGAATGGATGCTGTGGGACAGAAATGGAAAGCCGGAGATATGTTTATGCCTGAAGTTTTACGCAGTGCCAAAGCAATGAGTACATCGATGGATTATCTCAGGCCATTGCTTAAAGATGATGACCTTGGAAATGCCGGTTCAATGGTGATAGGAACAGTAGCCGGAGACCTGCATGATATTGGTAAAGACCTTGCCGCAATGATGTTTGAAGGTGCAGGTTATAAAGTAATAAATATAGGTATTGATCAGTCGAATGAAAACTTTGTGGATGCGGTAAAGGAATATAAGCCCAGTTTATTGGGTATGTCTGCCTTGCTTACTACCACTATGCCAAGAATGGGAGAAGTGATCAATTCGCTGAAGGAAGCAGGTATTCGTGACCAGGTTACGGTGATCATCGGTGGTGCACCGGTAACAGAAGAATTTGCCAAAGAAATAGGAGCCGACCTCTATGCACCCAATGCCGGTACAGCTGTTGAAATTACCAAAGAGTATCTTATGCAAAAACAATAATCCTCCTGTGGCTGTACTTTTCTACCCTTGTACGTTGTTTTAATCAACCGGATTTTTAACCAAACAAATAAAATATGAAAATAAATCAAACGATTAATAAATCCCCAAAATTTCGTGTACTTTCCAATGACCAGATTGAACAGATCTTTTATTCTGCTTTGGAAGTGCTCGAAAGAACAGGTGGATTTTTTTATCATGATGAAGCAATAGAGCTTTTCCGGAACAGTTATGCGGTTGTCAGGGGTAATCATGTGCGTATCCCCGCATATATGGTCGAGGAGGCACTGAATTTTTATCCAAGAAAGATATCACTGAAGGGCAGAAACAATATCCGGTCTCTCCATATTCAGAAAGATACTGTGGCTTTTGGTACCGGCTCCGACTTGCCTTTTACATATGACAGAAAAAACGGGGAAAGAAGAAGGACAACCTATCAGGATATAAATCATGCAGCTAAACTCGTCGATGCGTTATCACACTATGATTTTTTTATGTCGCATGGCATTGTAAGTGATGCCCCGAATCCTCAGACAT
>PXAP01000184.1 GCA_003567115.1 Bacteroidota bacterium | reverse complement strand
ATGAGCTTATTGATTTCACAGATCTTGCACCAACCATTATCAGCATTGCAGGTGTAGAACTACCTGATCACCTGGATGGACGGCCGTTTCTTGGAGAACAACGTTCGAAACCTGTCGGGCATCTGCATCTTTCTTCAGACCGCTCTGACAACGGAATCGATATGATAAGGAGTGTAACTGATGGCAAATATCTATATTCGCGTAATTATATGCCTTTCATGCCCGAGGTGCGATACATCCGTTACATGGAAATAGGTGAAATAAAGCAGCAGATGAGGAAAGACCTTGCGGATGATAAGCTTAATCCATTACAAAAAAGCTTATTTGCAAGTCGGCCCGCTGAATTTCTATTTGATATAGAAAACGACCTGTGGGAAACCAGGAATCTTGCAGAAGATCCGGAACATAAACCGGTACTCGAAAAGATGCGGGATCTTATGAAAGCAGAGATTCTTGAATCTCGTGATGTTATGTTCCTTCCCGAATACGAAATTGGATTATTGTCGGAAATATCAACAGCTTATGAATTTCGGACTGATAAGAAAGATTATCCGCTGGAAAAAATCCTTGAAGTTGCTTCTCTGGCCGGTTTAAGGGGCAATGATGTTACTGAAAGGCAAATCAGCTTTCTTGACAGTCCCAATAAAATAATCCGCTACTGGGCTATTATAGGGCTGAGGAGCCAAAGGTCCGGTGACCTCATACCGCATAAAGGTAAAATTATAAATGTCATGGATGATCCCTATCCTCCCGTGGCTGTTACAGCATCTGCCATTGCCTATGAGGTCTTTAATAACAGACAGGCAGAAGCAAAACTGGATAAATTCTGTTCAGATGAGAACTTCTATATTTCCTTAATGGTGATTAACTATCTGTTATATATGACAAATAAGGAGCCGTTTATCGAAACTATAAAGGCTGTCCGTACTGTGGAGAATCAGAATTATAGTGTTGCAGCTGCATGCACTGACTTTCTCGGAAGTCTGGGTCTTATACCCAATAATCCGGATTACAGGAGGTAACAGGGATGTCATATAACTTTTTTGAGGGCAGATCCCGGACCCGGCGATCAGTTTCCCGGATGGCCATTAACTATCAGTCAGTTTGATAATTACGGGAGGGAAGCTGTTGCCTGGCTGCCTGTTCTGAAAATTAACGGAAGACCTGACCCGGTTGTTGAGATTATTAACCAGCAGACAGGTGAACTGGAATATTCGTTAAGGATCAAAGGCAATGAATTTTCACCTAAAGTTTTCTCGGATTCCCTTTATACAGTTCGTTTAGGTTATCCGGAAGAGGATAACTGGAAGATAATTGATAACGTTAAGCCAATAAAGGGCCAAAACGAAAAAGAGTTGCTGATATCTTTTTAAAAGTTAAACATTTGATAAAATGGACCCTGGGTTAATCTACCTGAAGATGCAGATTTTTTGGGCGGAATGCTGGAAGGTAAATCAATCTGTATGCATTACAGATGTTTTCTTAACGATTTAAAACAATTATTATGAATTATGCTATTCCGAAAACAATGGCATTCCTTACCCTCAGTGCAGGGATTGTTTCCTGCAGCCAGAATGCAGAGGAAGCTTCGCGACCCAATATAATCCTGATTATGTCGGATGATGCTGGTTACTCTGATGTTGGTTGTTTTGGTTCGGAGATCAGTACACCCAATATTGATAAGCTTGGGTATGAAGGGATCCGGTTTTCCCGTTTCTATTCAGGAGCAAAATGCGAACCCTCCAGGTCTTCACTTTTCACGGGTCTTTACCAGGGCGGTGAACGTGCTGTAAACCTGGTTAAGATTCTTCGCGATCAGGGTTATTATACCGTACATGCAGGCAAGGAACACTTTATGAGCTGGGTGCCTGAAAGTGTTTATGCAGCCAAAGTGAATGACCAGTCACTGACATTCTGGGCTACCACCGAGTATTTTGAACCACCTTCCGGGGAATTTGTCAGACCATTTATTTTAAATGGCAAAGAAGTGGGTATTGATCAGATTTACCATGAGAAGAAACCCTTCCACAAAGAGGATGCGGCAACGGACAATGCCATAAGATGGCTGGATAAACCCATAAGCCGGCATCAGCCGTTTTTTCTTTTTTTGGGATATCATGCTCCTCATTATCCTTTGCAGGCAAGACCTGAAGATATTGAAAAATACAGGGGAAAATATCTTATGGGATGGGACAGGATAAGAGAGGAACGGTTTGCCAGGCAAAAAGAGCTTGGGCTGATCCCTGAATGGGTAGAACTTAGTCCTCCCAGCTCCAATGCCTGTAACACACCATTCAGGTTTTTTAAACAATTCGGGCATGAAGGCGGAGCTCTTGTACATGCGCTGATGTGGTGGCCTTCAATGATAGAGGCCGGAAGTATAAATGATGTTGATGAGTGGGAAATGTATGACTTATATGAGGATCCTGATGAAATGAATAGCATTTACGGTGACCCTGCCTATTCCGAAATTCAGGCAATGCTTCACAAAAGGCTGGAAGAACTTCGTAGGCAGCATGGCGACTCTGATGAACTAACCCAGGGCTTTTTACAGGATTATCTTAATAATAGAAATTAAAACAGGATAGAGAATGAATGAATTAACAATAACCACATTAGGAATTAGTACACTGCTTGTTTCATCAAATTGCACTGCTCCGGATAATGAAATTTCCCGCCCGAATATTATTTTGATAATGACTGATGATCAGGGTTATGAAACTCTGGGTTGCAACGGAGGGCT
>PXAP01000145.1 GCA_003567115.1 Bacteroidota bacterium | reverse complement strand
TTCCTGATTTTGATAATGACCCTTACGGGGAACGGTATATTATTGAAGTGCCCGAAGGAGAACTGGTGGTCTACCCGGCTGAAAAAGACGGGGAACTGCAGGGAGCAGCCATAGAAACATTTACACACAGGGGGTTCAGCGGGGAGATAAGATTGATGGTGGGAATACTTCCCGATGGTACAATTCACGGCGTGGAAGTCCTCGAACACAGGGAAACCCCGGGTCTCGGCGATAAAATCGAAAGCGACAAGTCCGACTTCCACCGGCAATTTGAAGGAGAGAACCCAAAGGAAGAATTCCGGATCAGGATAAAACAGGATGGCGGTGATGTGGATGCCATAACGGCAGCAACAATAAGCGCCAGGGCATACTGTGATGCTGTGCGGCGTGCCTGGGATGCTTATATAGAGGGAGATACCGGCGACCCATACGAACTGCCTTCAAAAGAGGAAGCGATAAACAATGTTTTGCCTGCACATGGTAATAACCCCTTTAACGAAGAATACCAGATTAATTATCAGGACAGGAGCTATAGCCTGTACCCGGGCAGAAACGGGAGAAGGTTCTCGGGTATTGCGGTAGAATCATTTTCAGAATCCGGATATATCGGGCCTGTAAGGCTGATGGTAGGTTTTGATACAGAAGGGGTAATAACAGGTATTGAAGTCCTGGAACATCAAGAAACACCGGGCTATGGTGATCTGATCGAAAATACCAGATCGGACTTCTATCTGCAGTTCATAGGTGTGAACCCGGCAGAAGAGGAGTTAAGGATCAAAGAAGAAGGAGGAATAATCGATGCTGTCAGCGGCGGAACAATTACCTCACAGGCCTATTGTGAAGCTGTCCGGAATGCATATGAGATATTTGAAAAGTACGGTAAAAGGTAATGAGACCGGTAATAAACAGTTTATCAAAAAAACGAAGCCTACCCGGTTGACAGGTATTATTTACACAAATAACAAGTCGGGTTGGCATTACGGATAAAAATTGAATAGCCGGAGTAAAACTAATTGCAGCAATATTTATCCTGTAAGCCAGAATTTTGTTTTGAAAATTAACAAAATTCTGACTTACAGGATGAACCGCTTCGCTTTAACATAAAAATTTTTTCATCCGTCTGTGTGTAAATTGGCTGAAAAAATTTTCATGTATATTTGGTTACAATTCAACAGTCATAATATTATGGACCAGGCAAAAAACTTCACCAAGGGATTCATCAGGGAAAACCCGGTATTCATTTTGATGCTGGGATTATGTCCTGCACTCGGAACAACAACTTCTGCATATAACGGCATGGGAATGGGACTTGCTACCATGTTTGTGGTTTTAATGTCAAACATAGTGGTTTCCCTGATAAAAAACTTTGTCCCCAACAAAGTCAGAATACCCAGCTATATAGTGATCATTGCCTCCTTTGTTACAATAGTCGACCTTGTAATGGAAGGGTTCATGCCGGCACTTCATGAGCAGCTCGGTCTTTTTATCCCACTGATTGTGGTAAATTGCTTCGTTCTGGGGCGTGCTGAGGCCTTTGCCCAAAAAAACACACTGGGTTCCTCCATAATTGACGGAACGGGAATGGGCCTTGGTTTTACACTGGCCCTTACCATGCTGGGTGCTTCCCGCGAAATTCTGGGAAGTTATGCCCTGTTTGGATTTCAGTTCATCCAGGGAGATGGCATGCTGGTATTTATTCTCGCCCCCGGGGCATTTATCGCACTCGGCTACCTTATAGCCCTGACCAATAAGTTGAACAAATAGAAATTCTGATCAGCCATGGAATATATAGTAATTGTATTATCAGCCATACTTGTAAACAACATTGTTCTTGCACAGTTTCTCGGACTTTGTCCTTTCTTCGGTGTGTCAAACAAAATTTCCACTGCCTCAGGCATGGGAGGTGCAGTGCTGTTCGTGATGACCATTGCGGCCATCGTGACCTACCTTATATCCCATTATATCCTGATCCCGCTTGACCTTTTATATCTCAGAACAATAACCTATATACTTGTCATCTCCTCACTGGTCCAGATGGTTGAGATCATACTCAAAAAGGTGAGCCCTCCCCTTTACCAGGCCCTGGGGATATTCCTCCCGCTGATGACTACCAACTGCGCTATTCTCGGGGTTGCCATCCTTGTAATACAACAGGAGCATACTCTTATGAGCGGGGTTGTATTTGCCATTGCACACTCTATCGGATTCACCATTGCCCTGGTGATCCTGGCCGGCATACGCGAACAGCTCGAACTGGTAAATGTGCCCGAGGGCATGAGAGGCAACCCGGTCATTCTGGTTGCTGCCGGTTTGCTGGCGATGGCTTTCATGGGGTTTGCCGGACTTTTTTGATTTACCCGTCTGACATCCGGGTTTTCTTATTAACCCATACACCAGAGGTCCGTATATAAAAAGGTTTGGTGAAATTGCCGCCCTGCAGGGGGGACCGGGATTGATCCGTTCAAAAGAGACTATGCCACCGGCAATGGCACATGCCGGAAAACTTAAGAAATTCATAGCCTGATTCGGTTCAGCCAGGTCATGGTCCGGTCACAGGTTAGAGACTTATTAAAACCAAAGCGCTGATATGGGTATCTCTCTTAAAATGAGTCTCATAAAGCATGCATAATGAACTTACAGGAAAAACTGCTTTGTTTTTATATAAAATATTTACATCTTGCCTGTATGTAATTTAAGATGAGAAAATTTTATATTCATTCAGATATGGCACTTAAACTGGTCAACATT
>PXAP01000308.1 GCA_003567115.1 Bacteroidota bacterium | reverse complement strand
CTGCCCAAAAAAGCAGGAACACTGTTAATAAGACACTACTTTTACCCTTTTTGAAAAAAGCCTTTCGGGGAAAATTAAGTTCAAAGGTCAAAACAAAATATCGTTAACATGTTATCATTAATGGCTTTTTAAGCGTCTAAAGCCTGGTATCCATATCCAGTTCGGATGCTATCCGGTTAAGCTCGTCGATAACTGCCGGTATTAAATTCATACCGCGCTTTTTGCTGATCTCTTCCTGCTTTCTTTCAATATCGCCCGGGATAAGCACGGAGGGTTGTCCTTCAACACTTTCGGCCTTTCTGAAGGTATCTATCCACTTATCCATTGCATTTTTAAACTCCCCTGCATCGCGGAAGGCATCAATGCGCATAGCCCCGAAAAAATGGCCTGTACCTTTTCCGTTGTTTTCCCCCGGAAGGGGAAGATAGGCAACAGAAGGGGGCACAAAAGGCCCGAAGCCGGCACCTGAGAGCAGGGCGGAGAGGATATCGACCGTGGCGCTGAGGCAGTATCCCTTGTGGCTGCCGTGTTCGCGGTCGCCCCCCAGCGGGAGCATGGCGCCACCCTCTCGAAGGATGCCGGGATTGTCGCTGGGCCTGCCCTCCCTGTCCTGCACATAGCCAAAAAGGGTTTTTTCTCCCTTTCTTACTGCCACCTCGAGCTTGCCTCTTGCAATGGGGGTGGTGGAAAAATCGGCTACAAAGGGAGGGTGTTTGCCCGCCGGAACCGCCACGGCGATGGGATTGGTGCCGAGGAGGCGGGAGATTGAAAAGGTGGGAGCCACCAGGGGGTTGGCGTTGGTAAGGCAGATCCCTATCATGTCATGTTCGAGAGCCATCATTGCATAATAACCGGCAATGCCGAAATGATTTGAATTTCTGCAGGCCACCCAGCAGGTTCCCGCACCGGAGGCTTTTCTTATAGCGGTATCCATGCTGAAGGCGGCGGCCAGCATACCCGGGGCGTTGTCTCCGTCGATAACTGCCGTGGAAACCGTTTCGCGGGTGATTTTCATGGCGGGCTTTGTATTGAGCCGGCCTGCCTTCCAGAGGTGGTAATGGTCGGGTATGCGTATCAGCCCGTGCGACCCTATACCCCTCATTTCTGCCGCAACGAAAACATCGGCAATAATGGCTGCATTGCCTGCACTGCAGCCGATTTTTTCAAAAAATGCCCTGGTAAAACTGTGAAGTTGATTGCGGGAATAGGACATGGTAATTTTTGTTGCTAATTTAAAAACTTTTGGCGTATACAGTGCAAGAAAGTTCAGCAGATATATTAATATTGCAGTGATGCAATATTTGCTGTTTATCGTTTCGGTGAGTCATTACAGGGTTGAAAGTCCGGCGGTTTATTATCAGAGCAACAAAATAATAATATGCTCGTAACAGTTAATTAAATTGATATATTTATTGAATTGAAGAAATTACTTGTAATATTGTTTTTTCTGTTACCGCTGGTTGTTAATTCACAGCGCATCAGAGTCCGGAATATGCCCGAGTATGATCACCGGGCTGTTCATTTCGGGTTTACCCTGGGGCTCAATACCATGGATTTCAGGATAGAATCCTCCGAATACTCCGTTAATGAAAAGTTTTTCGGCGAGGTCAGCACCCTTACCCCCGGGTTCAATATTAATATTGTTTCCAATTTCAGGCTTGGGCGGCATTTTGATTTCAGGATGCTCCCCGGTGTTGCCTTTGGCCAGAGGAGGATTGACTATTACCTGGTTGAGGGGCCGGATCTGCCCGGCGGCAGCGGTTGGGACGAGCGGTTAGAGCCCCGTCTTGTCAGCTCCCAGGATCTGGAATCTTCCTTTCTTGAATTTCCGTTAATACTGAAGTACAAGTCCGTCCGCATAAATAATTACCGGCCGTATCTTATCGGCGGGGTCAATTTCCGCTATGACCTGGCCAAGAACTTTAACGAGGAGGATGAGATATACCTCAGCCTGAACCCCTTTGATATATATATGGAGACCGGTTTCGGGATTGATTTTTATCTTCCCTATTTCAAATTTTCAACCGAGCTCAAATTTGCCATGGGTTTTCTTCATATACTGAATGACCGTCCCAGCAGCCGTCCCCGCTACCAGGATTCAATCGAACGCCTGCACTCCAACCTGGTGATACTCTCATTTCATTTTGAATGATCACGGCAGGGAGTGTGGGTTGGTGTGCAGGCTTGTATGCAGGCAAATCCCTGCTTTCTGATCAATCAATACTTGAGGTTTGTCTAATATTAATTGCCATTTATCCGCATTTATCTGCATTTTATCAAATTCAAGCCTGTTTTTAGGTTTTACAATCAATTTTTACCATAGATTTGTCATAGTATAACTTAATATAGCTTCATTTTTTCAAGTTGTTTTAATGGGTTATATTAATTTTTAGTGAGGTTTTTTGTAACAGATTCTGGTTTTTTCAGTAAGAAATTTTGTCTCATATAATCACGGGCTTATTTATAACTGAAAATTTGAATGTTACAGTTATACAACACAAAATTGTTGACCGGTTCCAAGTTTATCAATTATTTATGATCCCAGGTTTCAATGTTTTATTTCAGGTTTCAATTTTTCATTATTATACTAAAACCCTTTTCCGGAGGTGTGAGCCTGTCCGCCGAAGCTGTCATATTAAACCGGTATGTAAACCAGGATTTTTAAAGTTTGAATTTTTTACAGAATATATTTAAATGTATTGCAGATTTTGTCAGAAAATAGTTCAATGTATTTCAGGTTTTGTAATTCTTTTTTGACATG
>PXAP01000202.1 GCA_003567115.1 Bacteroidota bacterium | reverse complement strand
TCCTGAGTTTTTCGAATGAATTATGCGTATATACCTGTGTGGCTGCAAGGTTTGTATGGCCAAGCAGCTCTTTTATGGCATTAAGGTCCGCTCCATGATTAAGCATATGGGTTGCAAAACTATGTCTGAGAATGTGCGGACTCTTTTTCCCGCCGTAAGCAATAAGGCGGAGATATTTCTTTACTATCCTGTATACCAGTTCCGGATAGAGCTTTTTATTATTACCCGTCACAAAAAAAAGATCGTCAGGTGAAACGGTCCCGAATTCGGATACTTTTTTCTGCATGTATTCTTTAATAGTTTTTGAAAAAGATTGCCCCACAGGTATATACCTCTCCTTTCCTCCTTTCCCGTGAACCTTTATAATCATTTCAGCGCTGTTTACATCTGAATTACGCAACTTTATAAGTTCGGATCTTCTCATTCCTGTAAAATAAAGGATCTCAATAATCAAACGGTCGCGCACACCGGTGAAATCCTCTCCAAAATCGTTATAATCGAGAAGATGGTTCAATTTCTCTTCAGGAATGAATCCGGGAAGGCGTCGCCCCGTTTTGGGAATGGTTAATTTTGCAACCGGGTTTGTTGATATAACTCCTTTACGCATCAGGAAGCGGTAATATGAGGCAAGAGACGAAATCTTTCTTCTGACCGATCGGGTTGACATACCCTCCTCCATAAGGTGCACCAGCCACTTTCTTATCTGTTTGTGCTCAAGACCGGGTATCTCTTTCCCGGCCTCCGGGGTCTCAAGAAAAGAAAAATACTGCCGGAGATCATTCTCATACGCTTTAAGCGTATAAAAAGAATATCGCCTTTCGGTTTTAAGATAAATGATAAATGAATCTATGTGCATGATGCATTGGAAAAAATGTCCTGATTTCCTGTGAAAAGTTTGTCCTGCCGGTAACAATTGACCTCCGGCAACAAACTTAAGGGAGGCCGAACTACTCTTCTTCCCGCTGCAGCTTCTGAATGTAAATTGCTTTTTTAACTTGTTCCCTGCGACTCACTGAAGGTTTAATATATGCCTGGCGGCTTCTTAGTTCCTTGACAACGCCGGTCTTTTCATATTTTCTTTTGAATTTCTTTAATGCCCTTTCAATGTTTTCGCCTTCTTTCACTGGTACAATGATCATATATATACTTTTTTAATGAGGTGCAAAATTACTATTAATTATAATTAATTCAAAATTTATTATTGCTTAACTCAATATTACTATTATGTAACTTCATATTAAAGTTACTCTTTATGGGGCTGTATTTGCCTATATTTGGGGACTCTTATGTAACTTCTTTTTTAAGTTATTCTTAACATTGCTATATTGCCCGATATTTGGAGTCTTTTATGTAAATATACAAAAAACGGATAAAGAAACATGGAAAAATTCCGAATAATTCAGGCTCCCCGCAGCTTAATTCCGGTCAACCCGGCCTTTGGTGAAATTTTAATATCTCAAGGATCAAAACAAAAACTGATTTGCAGGTAATTTTTCGTGCACGCTCATTCAAAATCCAGGTAAGGCGACAACCTGTTCACATCATCCCCCTCAAAGGCAGAGGATTGCAAAAGATCTGCGGGCTTATGTAATCTGTCACTGTTGCGCAGCCGGAAAATCTCCGATACCTGTTCATAATCCAGGTAGGGATGACGTAGCAAAACACCGAACTCATCCGAGCAGGGCCTCAGCTTAAAAACCCGGCTGGTATCTGCATACAGGTATGGCTCAATTTCCACATAGCGTTCCGTATCTATACCATAGACCTCCTTCAGCTGGGTCAAATGGTAATATCCACCCAGAATATCCCGGTATCTTAAAATCCTGCGCGACAGTACCGGCCCTATTCCCCTTATCTGCATCAGAGAGGATGTATCGGTGCTGTTCACATTAATTTTAACTATGTCCTGCCCCTCTGCTTTAGCTAAGGAATAACCAGGCGAACCGGAGGAATTATCAGGCGAAATGGCATGATGGCCGGACGAACCGGCAGAACTGTGTGGATGAGCGGATGAACCGGCAGAACTATCCGGTAAAGAAAAATGCTGAACCGGTGAACCGGCTCGATGTCCGGATACATCAGAATGGTAACCAGGTGATTCGACTGAAGCATACGGCGTATAAAGATCAGCTGAATAAAGGGATCCGTTGCTCGTCTGCTTATAAAAAGCCTCCACTTCCATTAAGAATTCCGGATCGGGATAATGTAGCGGGGGACTTCTGAAAGCATTATAAATATATGGAAACAGAAAAACCAAAACCATAACCGCAGCCAGCACAATGGTCCCGTTCCTCTCTCCACGGGAAAAACAGAAATATTCCTTTATAAATCTGTGCATATTTTTTACAGATTATTTGTTTTCCTTGATTTAAGTTAATAAAAAAAACCGAACCGTAATAATTTATTCTGTATAAAATCAAACCGGAATAATCTATCCTGCAAAAAAGCCAAAATTTTATTTAAACCATGTAACAGAATTTTGACCTGCGGTTGGTTTTACATTTTGTTAACAGCTCTTTTAACATTATCAGGCGAAAGTTATATATGGCCTTATCAGGGCAACAGCTACCTGTAAGGCCTTATCTCCCCGCTCTTTCTGCGATTTAAGTAAGATTTCAGGTCATTTTTCACTTCGGAGGCAAGAATAATCAGTCCGGCGACATTGGGAAAAGCAAGACTCAGTATCATCATATCCGAAAAATCGATCACCGAGCCAAGATCGGAAGATGAGCCCACCACGATAAAAAAGAGAAATATCAGCTGAAAAAATA
>PXAP01000336.1 GCA_003567115.1 Bacteroidota bacterium | reverse complement strand
GGTTTATCCTCTGATTCACGTGTGGAAATATGGTTTCAACAGTTTTCCGGTAAATGACATGATCAATGCCGGCATCTCTTATAGTGATGGTTCCGCGTTGCTTACCCGGAACTGGTTTGAAAGCCATCTCCCTTTCCAGATAAACCGTATCGCCTGGTTTTATCTTATGAGTAAGGTTTCGTCCGAATCCCCCAAAGTTGACATCCACTGTTTGGGTCTGGATATGTATTAAAGCCTCTCTGGTTGTACTACCGGTGTTGGTGATTTTAAATTTCAGCCTGTTTATATTCCAGGCCAGCTCAGGTATTTCCAAATCAAGAATATGCAGTCCGCTGTAATCACCCATCCAGTAACCCCTTTTCTGATCAACCAGCAGTCTGTTGAACCTGTTATCAATCCTGACATGCATTGGAGCAAGATCATTTTCAACAATAAGTATTTGATTGTCTGGTCCAATATCTGCCGGAACTGTCAGTTCCTCACCGTTCTCCAGTACAATGTCGATATTGAGTGGCAGCCTTGCCCCGTTTCCCCGTGCCACATGTATTTCAAAATGATTGTCTTTGATTATTACCGAATCAACCCGGTATTCAAGATTTTTACCGGAATACACCCAATCGTTAAAGAACCAGTTCAGATCACTCCGGCTTATCCTTTCTGCAGCCTTTTGAAATTCTTTTATTGAGAGATACTGATTTCTGTAGTTATTGAGCAGGTACCGGGAGAGCTCCATAAACTGCCCTTCTCCTATTACCTGCTCGAGGAGGTATATAACAGTATAGCCCTTGCCGTGGGAAATTACATTGTTCCAGTCAAATCCCAGTTTCCCCAACTGGTTATAATCCTGCATAAGTGTTGTATTATAACCTTTTCTGGCTCCCTCCATGTAGCGATCGAAAAAGTTGCTGATCAGATAGAGACCCTCATTATTCATTGACTGGTTATAAAGCCGGTCTGCCCATATACCCAGTCCGAGTCCCAGCCATCTTCCGTATTTGCCCGAGTCTATCAGGTAATCGAATCCCCACAGCTGGTGACCAATTTCATGTGCCATAATCCATTTAGCGAATGGCTCATGATCAAGCCGGGGCTTGTGGAGCACCACCATGTTGCTTGCCAGCGGAAATCCCCCCGTGCTTGTCGCCGAACCCGGCAATATTACCAGCACAGGTTGAGGATAAAATCCGAAGGTGTTTATGTAAAAATCGATTACCTCAGATGAAGTATGCAGTAAACGAAGATATTCTTCTTCCATTTCCTTCGGGTACGCTACTGAAATTTGAACATTGTTGGAATTCAATTCGCCTGTGGCAAGATGATCAAAAACAACAAATCCAAAACCTGTAATATCTTCTGCAGTCAAATAGAGATGTGTAATTCCGTTTTCAGTATTCTTACCCGCCACTTTGCCTGAAGACAGAACCGAATAATCGCCGGGAACAGAAATAGCCACCTCAAAATTGTCGGCTTGTTCTTCGGAGGCATAAAAATCGTCTTCCCTGTACACTACAGCTTTGGGATGCCACAACCCATTGGTCAGGTAATAGTCGTAATGGTACAGCAAATTTGATGTAAAACTGATAACAAGTTCCTTTTCATCTCCAGCTGCCAGTTCGCGGAGCAGAACGACATTGTAAATAAAATCTGATGCAGTATCCGGCATCAGTTCAATTAAATTATTTTTGTTGTCAGTTACCTGATTGATAATAATATCATGATGGAAGTAATTTACCGGACTTTTTATACGCAGCGGAATAATATTTACAGGCCGGTCAAGAGGATTTGTGTACCTGAGGGTAACGGTGCCCTCAATCACAGCTTCTGCCGGATCAACGCTTACTTCGATCAGATAGAGGTCCGGACTCCTGGCATTTAAAAACTGCATATTAACAAGAGCAGCAAATAACAATACGATAATTTTTTTAAAGCCGGTTTGTGTAATTGTTTTTTGATGGTCGGAGATTATTGTCTTCATAGCGGACGGGGTTTAAAAGTGTCATAATATGAGGCATAATCAAACTAATTCCATCAAAAACCAGGCCTCTGCCGGCAATGCTTTGCGACTCAAATCAATATCAAAGGGGCTGATGTGATGTAGCTGCATGATGGTGTTCATAATCGGACACCGTCTGTTCATTAGCGTACGGCCGGTAGTAATTCACAAACTCCCACCAGATTACTGCCAGCTGTTATCAAGTCATTGTTTGACGTTAATTTCCGCGAAAGCGTAATAACAAAAGCATTGGCTTATGGTAGCTTCCCGGCACAGAAAAGGCTGGTTGAAAAGTATAAGGCTCTGCTGAGGACAAGTGGAGTTGCGTTTATAAGTTTGCAATAGGTGTTCTGCACCAACTGTCAGATAAGTATCCTGAGGAGGTGAAAAATCTACTGAATGACCTGTTTGCCGGGTCTGCAAATTGCTTAACCGGCGTCAGGCTCTGACAAATGAGAAGTATCAGGATTACCTGATTCTTTTACAGGAGTTGATTGGTAAATTCATTACAAAAGATCAGGAGCTTCTGGATTTGTATGAATCTGCCAGGCCCCGTGATGGCTTCGCGGATGAGAACTTTCTGCTTCTGGGACAGGATATGTTTTACAGGTTACTTGATCAAAAGGCTGGTGAGGTAGGTGCATTGGATGAGGGGCTTGCTGATAAAGATGGTCTTGATGTGGTTTCTGAGGGGCCTGATGATGAGCCTCTTCCTGACGTTGATGATGAAGAGCCGGCAGGTGCTCAGAACTTCTGGTGGCTCAATGCCAATCCGGCTATCTGGAGT
>PXAP01000104.1 GCA_003567115.1 Bacteroidota bacterium | reverse complement strand
GGAATTTTAACCGGAATGACAAAGGGTCATAAATTCCCTGGGGAATATTAAAATTGATAGCCTCGGTGGTAAAATGAGGCCTGATAATTATATACCGGGAATCATCAAATTTTCTGGTCATTGAAACATCCCCTCCTGCAGCACGTCTGCCTTCTATTTCTATGGAACCAAGGTTTAATGCTATACTCCGGACAATTAACTTCCCATCCATCACCGGTGTTTCAGCGATTCTGAATTTGAGTTCAAAATCCACAGGAAGGGTGTATTCTTCAGGTTCACACCCGGAAGTTATAAGTAGCAATATGATAGATATAATCGCTATAGGCCGGCTAAGCTTCCACATATATATGTCATGATCTGCAATCATACAGAAATAATATAACGCTATCAATTTAATGACGGGAAATTACATAAAGGGTTGTAATTTTTTTGCAAAGTTTTTGAAAATATCCGAGTACAAAATTTTATAAAACTGGGCTGTTACTGCCAGGAAAGGCAACTTAGGCACAATCAGAATGTTTGACATGATCATTTGCGTATCGGCAATAAAGCAGGTGTGTTGAAGCGAAGGGATGTTTTGTGTGAGGGGCCGGAAATCCAGGGGAAAGCAGCAAAGGTGCAGTTAGTGCGGCGGGAGTTCTAAACCCCGCGGAACTTATAACAGGCTGCCAAAAACCAGGTTATTATTATGGCCTGAACCCGTTTGTCCGGCTGCACAAGCTTGCAAGTGTGGTATCTATATTTTCTTTAAAAGTTTCACAGGGAAGAAAAGCCTGATTTGCCGTGACAAGCACGTTTTTAAATCCCATCAGCCGGACAAAAAAATCGTCTTAGTACAGTGCTTTCCGGGATTCAGGAGATTTTTTCAGGATTTTCCAGGTTCATATTCCTCCAGCGCTTTCATCAGTTTTTTTCTTGAGAAGAAAATCCTGCTCTTCATCGTCCCTATGTTCAGGTTCATCTTTTCAGCAATTTCCTTGTATTTGTAACCCGACATATGCATCTCAAAGGGAATTCTGAATTCATCTTCCAGTGATTGAACCTCTTTATTTATCTCTTTAACAGGAATGGCGGCATCCGGTTTTAAAGTGGCAGGACCTTCCGTTTTGTTTAAAAAGTAAAAATCTTCGGTGTTGTCGAAGATGGTATTTTGTTTAACTGACTTCCGGTAATTGTTTATAAAGGTGTTTTTCAGAATAGTGTATGTCCATGCCTTAAGGTTTGAGTGATCTCTAAACTGTTCTCGATATGTCAGTGCTTTAAGAAATGTTTCCTGAACAAGATCACGTGAATCTTCCTGATTGGCAGTCAGACTATAAGCAAATCTCTTCAGGTTTTTCTCAAGATTTACCAGCTGATGATTGAATTCTATTAAAGTCATATTTGTTTAGCTTTACTGTTTATAAGGTTTATATTATAATTACCGGTAATTGAGCTATGAATAAGGATCGAGATTAATTTAATTCCCACAAATTATTTAATAAGGTAAAAACCTAACATTTAGATTTCATTAAATCAAAATATATACCAATTGTGCTTTTGTATTATGCAGATAAATGAGAATTCCAAAACCGGAACTTCTGATTTCTCATGTCTCCGAATACTAAGGGAAGGAATTGCAAAAAGAGTTATGAATTCTATAAAATTTAATTGGGGAAAAGATACCACACGTGAGTAATATGTTCCTGTCCTGAATAATTCATAAACTTAAATTTGAGGGATAAAAGCCAAATAATTTGCCATCCTTATAGCTGAGTTTCCAGGTTTTTCAAAGGAGGAAAGGATAAATCCGGATATTATGAACATAAAATCCATTTGAATTGCACAAAATCGACTGTTTATATGAATTTTCCATCTGTGCAAGGGACACCTATCTCATTTATGACAAGCCTTGCGCCGCGAAACAGGCCTTGAGCTGCAGTTCAGAGGCAGATTTTCCTTCCTGGTTACCTTTAACCTGGCTTATGATTCCTACTCCCCGCAGGATATATCCGGTTTGTTTTATACATTGAAAAACGGAATAAAGTACAGCTTCTGAATTTAGGCAGGATGATAGCTCCTTCCTGAATCTGGTTATATAAGACTATTAAAGTATTGATGGCGGCGTGCCGGAACAGATCTCTCCGACAGAGGGCCTTCCTGAAAAAAAATCCTTGCGATCAAATTTATCCGGTTATTGAATTGCATAATTAAACCCGCAGCTGCTGCAAATAAGCGAGTATGCCAAATACATGCAGTAACCATAATACAAGCAAAATAATAACAACTATATTGAGGATACTTTTGACTACAGGCTGCATTGGAATGAGATTTACCAGCCAGAGAAGAAAACCGACAACAATAATTACTATAATGACAGTCAGAACAGACATGATGGAACATAAGGGTCCCCAATATTCGGCAATACAGCCCCCAAAAGAATAACTTTAATATGAAGTTACATAATAGTCCCCAAATAATGATCAATACAGCCCAATAATGAATAACTTGCAAAAGAAGTTACTTAAGAGTATTCGGGTAAAGAGAGATGAAATTCAGACTTCGTCAAGGGGTTTCCTCCTGAGGGATTTGATGTTTTTAAAGTGGCTGGGCGTCAGCCCGGTAACCCTTTTGAACTGGCTGCTGAGATAGGCGACGCTGGAGTAGTTAAGCCGGTGGGCAATCTCACTCAACGAAAGTTCATCATAAACAAGCAGTTCTTTGACCTTTTCAATTTTCTGGTTGATAAAGAATTTTTCAATAGTCACTCCCTCCAACTCTGAGAACAAGTTACTCAGATAATTATAATCGTGGTGCAGGTGTGAGGTTATATAATCGGACAGGC
>PXAP01000017.1 GCA_003567115.1 Bacteroidota bacterium | reverse complement strand
TTAGCAAAATGGGCGCGGAACAGGTATAAGTTAAAATCTTATTCCAAATCGTACGGCTGGCTTAAGCGCATCATGAAATTCTTCCCAAATACATTTGTTCATTGGAGTTATGGCTTTACTGGTTAATATCTGTCTGCAAGAGCCGTGTGATGGGAGACTATCATGCCCGGTTCTGTGAGAGGTTTGGGCTGAAATGCCCTTACCTACTCGACTAACTTAATTTACTGAATAAATGCAATTATAAAAGACTACGTTTTTCCCTTTTAGAAAAAAGACCTTCGGGGAAAGTGAAGTTCAAAATTCAAAAACAAATTATCGTTAACATGTTATCATTAATGGCTTTTTAAGCGCCTAACCTGATAAAAACTATTCTTAATTAATTTATGGTCATGCACTTCCATTCTATATTGCTCCGGGAAAAGAATCACTGCCGCATAAGTTTAAACCGGGATAAGGGCAACATTGACTTAAATCATTTAATCCCGATGAAAAAGCTATGCACCTGAGCTTTCAATATTTTCTATTTCTTTTTTAACCTCTGCCAGGAAAACTGAAGCGGGAGCCCCGTCAACAGCCCGATGGTCATAGGTAAGGGACAGGCCGATCATTGGCACAAAACCTATCACTCCGTCTCCCGTATCAGCCGGACGGTATGTTATGGTGTTTACACCAAGTATACCTACCTGCGGAAGATTAAGTACCGGGGTGAACATCTCCACACCGTATGTCCCAAGGTTGGTAACGGTAAAGCTGGCATTCTTACTGTCAAGTAAGCCGGGATCAACACTGCCTTTTCTGCACTCCCCGGAAATCTCCTTTATCCTGCGTGCCAGTCCCCCCACATTAATATCATCCGCATCTCTCACGACCGGCACCATGAGTCCCCGCTCCGTATCCACAGCTATACCAAGATGTACTTTATTGAAAACCTTGATACTATCACCCATAAAATGGGCATTCATGAAGGCATGCTTCTTAAGTGCCCTTATCACAGCATAACAAACCATATCATTGATGTTTATATCGGCAACACCGGCTTTTCCTTTACCGGACTTAATATCCTTTCTCCATGAAAGCATTTTCCTGGCATCTGCACTCATGTGGTGGGTAAGCTGGGCAGAGTTTTGCAATGACCGCTCCATTTTACCGGCAATTATCCTGCGCATATTGCTGAGCTTTCTGACAGAATATTCGCTTTCACTCTCAGGTATCTTATCTGCCCCGGCTGCAAGGCCGGTTTTATATTCGGGCGGATCGGACGATTTAATCACCTCTTCTTCACGACTTATCCTGTAATCAATGCCCTCCTTAATCCGTGCAGCGGCATCTCTTATATCCCTCTCTATTATCCTGCCTCGGGGACCGCTGCCCTTGATTTTTGCAAGCGGCACATTATGCTCTTTTGCCAGCTTTCTTGCCAGAGGGGAAACTCGGATTTTTCTGCCGTCTGGTGCCTCCTCACCGGAATAATCAACGGCCAATCCTTCATCTGATTCCGGTACAGCAGACACGGTCTCTATTGTTCCGGCTGTTGCCGATTCATTTTCGGCCGGTGCAGTTTTTGCCGGTTGAGTACTGTCCGGTTCACCTCCGGCCTGTTCACCTCCGGCCTGTTCATCTCTGGCAGGTGCAGTTTCTTTAAATTTGGTTTCAGCCGATCTATCCGCCTCTGTAACATCATAATCTCCCGTCGAAGCACCGGAGGCTCTGCCGGGAATCAATGAAGCAAAATCCTCGCCCGTCCGGCCAATAACCGCCACATTTTCCAATACCGGAACTTCTTCTCCTTCGCCGAAAAATATTTCAAGCAATATCCCGCTCTCTTTTGCTTCCTCATCAAAGGCAGCCTTGTCAGTTTCATATGAAAAAAGCAAATCACCTTCCCTTACTTCTTCACCCTTTGTTTTGTGCCATTTTGTTATAAAACAGGTTTCAACACTCTGCCCCTGGCGGGGCATAATAACGGGAACAGCCATGTCAAAAATTTTTAACTTGTAAATATATGATAACTAAAATAATTAATATAAAAATTAAACCACCTATTATTAAATTAATTACAAATATATACAATTATCTTGTAATTACAAGTAAGATTATTTATATTTACAAGTAAATATTAAGTAAATGAAAGCCGGAAATAAAAACATACCCCAATACAGGCGTCTTTATGAGTTAATACGCAAACATATAAATGAAGGTGTATATCGTGAAGGCGACCTGCTTCCATCAGAAAATGAATTGTGCAGTGTTTACGGACTGACCAGGCCCACGGTCAGGCAGGCTCTTGCAGCACTTGTTCAGGACGGATATATTACCAGGCAGCAGGGAAAAGGAAGCATAGTTAGGAAAATGCCCCAGGGGATCGGTATATTGTCGGTTTCAGGAACAACCACTGCCTTAAAAAATAAAAATCTTAAAACAGATATAATTGAAGAGCCGCAAATCATTCCGTGGCCTGATAATTTTATGTTCGGATTATCCGGGCTGGAAATCGAATCGGGCTGCATCTATATGACCAGGCTCAGGTTACTGGATAACAAACCGGTTTTTTATGATATCAGCTATATTCCCGCCATAAACCTGCCAAGATTCACCGCCAGGACATTCAGAAACCGATCGTTGTTCGATATACTCCGAAAAGCCTACCAGGTAGAGATAAAAGGGGGAGAACAAAGGATAAGAGCCACAAAGGCGGACAGTGAGATTTCCGGCCATCTGAAAATCAATACCGGACATCCGGTGCTTCACATGGAAAGGAAAATGGTCACCAACCGCCCGGAGTTGAATATATATTCTTCTATTTACTGCAATACAAGCGAGTATTCAATATACGGAACCTTCTGAGCTTATTTGTCCTCATACTCCTTCAGTATTTCTTTAACTCCGTCGGGTGCTACACGGCCATAGGTTTTGTCTCCCACCAGCACCACGGGTGCCAGTCCGCAGGCACCCACACAACGTAATCCGGTAATGGAAAATTTTCCGTCGGGCGTCGCTTCCCCGACAGGGACCTTAAGGATACGCTTGAACTCATCAAGCACTTTCTCTGCCCCGCGAACATAACAAGCAGTTCCCGTGCATATGGAAATGGGGTGCCTGCCCCTGGGAACCATGGTAAAGAATGAATAGAAGGTTACCACACCATAAACTTTGGCTACCGAAACATTCAATTCCTTTGCAATAACCTCCTGCACCTCGGCAGGCAGATACCCGAATATGCTCTGGGCCTTGTGAAGTACGTTGATCAGTTCGCCGGCCTCATTATTGAATGAACTGCAGACCTCTTTGAGCTGCTGAAGGTCATTTTCCCTGAGTTTTATTTTGATTGCTGACATTTTTATTCTCCTGTTTGTTTCTGATATATAATCTGTTTGTATGTGATATACACAAAATATCCGTTATAACTTCCCTTCCGGGGAAATAGATATCTACTGCTCTTCTTTGACATCAGCTTCAATTACTATCTCCCTTCCCCTGTCAAAATATCTGGTATGAAGCAGTTGATGAGCCTTCTCTCCCAGGGGCTCGCCCAGGTACTCCTCATAAAGCTTTATTATGGAAGGGTTTTCATGTGATTTCCTGATGGGCTTGCCGGAATCCTCCCGGTAAATGGCTTTCTGCCTTGCCTTCAGTATTTCCGAATTACCATGATGAAGGGGCTGTCCGCCTCCCCCGATACAACCACCGGGACAGGCCATTATCTCAATGGCATGAAACTCACTTTTTCCTGCACGGATATTTTCAAGCAGTTTCCTCGCATTACCCAGTCCGTGAGCAATCCCTATCTTAAGGGGAAAACCGTTAAAATCAACTGTAGCCTCACGGATACCCTCCATGCCCCTGAGCTGCTTAAAATCGACCTTATCCAGCGGTTTTTTTGTGTATATTTCATAGGCACTTCTGGTGGCCGCTTCAATAACCCCCCCGGTGGTGCCAAAAATAACCCCGGCGCCGGTAGATTCACCCATCGGGCCGTCAAAATCCTCATCAGGCAACTTATTGAAATCGATATTTGCCCTCTTAATCAGGTTTGCAAGCTCCCTGGTTGACAAGGAGTAATCCACATCCGGATTGCCGCCGGTTGCAAACTCCTCGCGGGTACACTCATATTTCTTGGCAACACATGGCATGATTGATACCACTACCATATCTTTACGGTCTTTTTTTATCTTTTCAGCGAACCAGGTTTTTGCCACCGCCCCGAACATCTGCTGCGGAGACCTTGCAGTTGAAGGTATATCGCGCTGATCGGGAAAATGATATTCAAAGAAACTGACCCATCCCGGACAGCAGGAGGTCAGAACAGGCAGTTTGACATCCTTGTCGCCTGCCAGAAACTTCCCCAGTCTCCCGAGAATCTCCGCACCCTCTTCCATTATTGTCAGGTCGGCGGCAAAATCAGTATCAAAAACATAATCGAACTCAAGCTGCCGGAGGGCGGCTACCATCTTACCTGTAACCAGTGTTCCCGGCTCCATTCCGAACTCCTCACCCAGGGCGGCACGGACTGCGGGAGCAGTCTGTACTACAACTGTTTTGGCCGGATCAGCAAGTGCCCGCAGAACCTGGTTGGTATGATCCACCTCGGTCAGTGCGGCAGTGGGGCAAACAGCCACACACTGTCCGCAATAGGTACACTCACTGTGATCCAGGTCTCTTTCAAAAGCAGGAGCAACAACAGCTTCAAACCCCCTGTATATACCAGATAGCACACCTACTGTCTGCACCTCATTACACATTTTTTCACAACGGCGGCACATGATACATTTATCCATATCGCGCAATATGGCCGGAGAAAAATCGGGTTTGTAGGTTGACTTTTCACCCTGATAATGAATATCCCTTATACCAAGTTTTATTGCCATGCTTTGCAAATCACATTTACCGGACTTGGCGCAGGTAAGGCATTCGAAGGGATGATCCGACAGCATAAGCTCCATAACTGTACGCCTTGCATTCAGAACCCTTATACTGTGGGTTTTTACCTCCATGCCGTCGTGGCAGTCCGTGGCACAGGAAGGCGCCAGGTTCCTTCTCCCTTCAACCTCCACAACGCATATGCGGCAACCTCCCGGTCTGTGCTCAATATCCATGTCACCAAGGTTCATGTAGCACAAAGTGGGTATGTTTACATCGAGCTTCCTTGCAGCTTCAAGGATTGTGGTGCCCTTTTCCACCTCAACCAGCCTGTTGTCTATTTTAACTTTAATCTTTTCCATTATAATTTATTAAATTTTATGACACGCTTATTGCATTGAACCTGCACTTCTCGAAGCAGGCGCCGCACTTTATACAAAGGCTCTGATCAATATGATGTATCTCTTTCCTTTCACCTGATATGCAGTTGACGGGACAGTTACGTGCACATGCAGTACAGCCCACACAATTTTCCTCGATCACCTCGTAACGTATCAGATCTTTGCACTGGCCGGCCGGACATCTCTGGTCTTCAACATGAGCCAGATATTCATCCCAGAAGTTATCCATTGTAGAAAGCACGGGGTTTGGAGAGGTCTGGCCAAGTCCGCAAAGAGAAGTATCAATGATAACCTCACCAAGGTTACGCAGTTTATCCAGGTCGTTGTTACTCCCATTGCCCTTTGAAATAATATCCAGCAATTCATAAAGCCTTTTGTTCCCAACCCTGCAGGGTGTGCATTTACCGCATGACTCCTCAACGGTAAAGTCAAGATAGAACCGTGCCACCGATACCATACAGTCGTCCTCGTCCATTACAATCATACCTCCCGATCCCATCATCGACCCGCTCTCCAGTAGATTATCAAAATCGATGGGTGTATCAAGGTGCTTTTCGGTAAGGCATCCCCCGGAAGGACCGCCGGTCTGAACGGACTTAAACTTTTTACCATCCTTTATTCCTCCCCCAATCTCAAAGATCACCTCCCGCAGTGTGGTACCCATTGGTACCTCAATAAGGCCCACGTTATTTATCTTCCCCGCAAGGGCAAACACCTTTGTCCCCGTGGACTTTTCAGTGCCTATCGATGCAAACCATTCTGCCCCCTTGTTGAATATCACGGGTATGTTGGCAAATGTCTCGACGTTGTTCACGTTGGTCGGTTTGCCCAGGTAACCTGACTGTGCCGGGAAGGGAGGCTTGAATGTGGGTTCGCCCCTGTGCCCTTCCATTGAATTGATCAGGGCTGTCTCCTCCCCGCACACAAAGGCACCGGCCCCGTAACGTATCTCAATGTCAAAATTGAACCCGGTACCGAAAATATCTTCACCGAGAAGCCCGTATTCGCGTGCCTGGTCAAGCGCTGTCTTAAGCCTTTCTATGGCCAGCGGATACTCGGCACGGATATATACCAGCCCTTTATCCGCCCCTATACAGTAACCGTTGATAGCCATGGCCTCGATTACCGAATGCGGATCTCCCTCGAGTATCGACCTGTCCATGAATGCCCCGGGATCTCCCTCGTCAGCATTGCAAACCACGTATTTCTGATCAGATTCCACCTTGCGGGCTATGTCCCATTTTACCCCGGTGGGAAATCCACCGCCACCGCGGCCCCTTAGTCCGCTATCAATAATCTCTTTGGTAGCTTCCTCCGGTGTCTTTTCCGTAAGCACCCTGCCCAGAGCCTCATAACCGTCGGCAGCAATATATTCATCAATGCTTTCAGGATTTATAAAACCACAATTACGCAGAGCAACACGGATCTGTTTTATATTTTCAGACATTGTTCTGTTCCTTTTGAGTATTATTTTTTATCAATTGTTTCGTAATTAACCGGGATGATCCCGTCTACCGGTTCTCCCTGCTTAATATACTTTTCTATTATCTCGTCGGCCTTCTTAATGTCAACGAAACCATACACAACCGGCTCCTGCCCGGGTAGCTTTACTTCCACAGTGGGCTCGGCATAACAATACCCCATGCATCCGGTCTGGGTTACGATGGCATCAACATTGCGCTTTTGCAGGTTCACTGTGAAGAATTCCATAACATCTTTCGCTCCCGAAGCAATTCCGCATGTCGCCATAGCTACCTTAACCCGCACCATGCCCTCGGGATGTTTGCTATTCTCCCTTAGTGAGATATCTGACTGCAGCTTCTCTTTCATCTTTTTAAGGTCAGCCAGTGATTTTACTTTTGCCATATTATAATTTTTATAATGTTGGATTAATCGAACCAAAATTTGTCATTAAAATAATATAATTTACCCAGTATCTATTAATTACCATGAATATTTTTCAATGACTGTCATTATAAACTAATTGCAAATCAGGTAATTAAATTCTGTTAACATATCTGGACTGAAATTTTCAAGGTTGACAAATCTATTTTAATTATTATAAATAATTTATGATTTTTATTATCATTTCAAAGTTGCCCTTCCATTCTGCTGATGTTTTCACCTATCATCTCCTTCATGTATCCTATAACCGTGGGTTCATTCAGGGGGATACCCTCCAGAACCTCTTTCCTGCCAACATGTCTGGATATTTCAAGAGCATCTGCATTGATGCCGGCAGGCACAAATCCAGGCTGGCTTATCAGGCTGTAAACAGACCGGTTAACGTGTGCCGGAATAAACAATCCGTCCCGGTTGTGAAATAAGCCTTCCGTCGATAGCACTTAATATTTCCTGCAAATTCATTGTAAATTTTTTTGTTGTGATTACTACTGTTAATCATTTCACAATGCAAAAATACATTTATAATAAATAACTAACAAATATTTTGTGTTATTTTTTTAACATTGTTATTTACTTCACAATAAAATTATAGAATTCCTGGTGATCAGGTGAGCCGTTATCTGAACTCAAAAAGCCGGAAGCTGTTAAAGCACTGTGAGCCGGGGTTGAAAACAGGGATAAGCTGATATTATCTGACAGCAGCAGAAAAGAACATGTGACTGGAAAATCATTGCAGGAGCAGCTTAACAAAAAGCTGCTCCTGCAATGGAGATATGAACAAAACCCGGAACCGGCAACACTTATCTGTCCGGTTCCGTTATTATCCTGATCACTACTCTTTGATCATCCTGAATATCCGGCGTTCACCATCCATCCCTTCAACGATCACCAGGTACAGACCCCGGGCAAGCGCTTCGGTACGTATTACCTCCTTTTCACTGCCTGTCAGCTGAACAACCATCAGCGTCTGCCCTAAAAGATTATTTATAAATATCCTTTCTGCAACATGCGCATTTTCAACAGCAATATGGTTGTCAAACGGATTTGGATAAACAAGAATATCAGCGGAAACAGGAGCTCCAATACCGGAAACAAAAGTAAATGTTGCGGTAATCTCTTTGTCGCCGTCCATGGTAATCGTTTCACCGGCACTTACCGATACCATATCTCCGCTCCAGCCTTCAAACTCCCATTCATCAACGGCAATGGCCTCAAGAGTAAGCTCAGTACCTTCCCCTACGGTAATGACATCAGTGTAAACCTCCTCATTTACCTCAACCGAACCTTCACCATCGATGGTTATTGTAAGGGTATACTCGGCCGTTTCAGTAATACTGGCAGTGGTTTCCGGTGCACCGGCAAGCGATAGTGTGTAGTTGCCGGCATCTTCTCCCTCAATTGAAGCTTTCACGATATAAACATCAAGGTCTTCACCGGCATCAGCGCTGGCAAACTCAACCTCAACATCTGCCAGGATTACATCATCGTTGCCAACAACACCTTCCAGGGTCAGCATGTCATCCTTCATAACAGCGGCGGTGGTACCGTCATACATCTTATCCTCTGCGGTGAAGGTGCCGCCTATGCCAATCTCTTTGACGGTTATTGTAAGAGTTCCCTGCTCCCATGTTATAGCATAATTACCTGAAGTAAGCCCTGAAGGGGTGACCAGGTAACTGCCAACCGACTCTCCTGCTTCACGGGTAAACGAAAGGGTTCCTTCAAGGTCATCGTCACTATCGTTGAACTGGAAACCGGTGCAGGTAACTGTAAAAGCGGGGTCATCATCACCGTAAACCTTTCCACTGTCCTCAGCCTTGATGGTAAGGGCTGCGGGAGTAATAGTAAGAATGCCTTTGCTGAAGGTAATGTTATAGTTACCGGATGTCAGTCCTGACGGTGTTATATCATAGCTTCCTGCACCTTCGCCCTCTTCCCTGGTAATGGAAAGGCTTCCGCCGAACACCGAGGCATCCTCTCCCGGGGCCAGTCCGGAGTAAACAACTGTAAACTCAGGATCATCGCTGCCGTAAACCTTTGTCATATCGTCGGCAGTGATGGTTGCATCCCTCCTGGTGATGGAAGCTGTTGTTATTGGGGCGCCATCGACCGATACCGTATAGTTCACTCCATCAAGCCCGCCGGCACCAGCACTTACTATATTGACAAATATATCATCACCCACATCAGCCTGGACAAACTCCGCCACAATGCCATCGATCACAACATCATCCCCTGTCAGCACACCGGTCAGCTCAAGCTGGCTGTCTGTAATGACAGCATTTTTGGCCCCGTCATAGGTCTTGTCGGATACCTCAAACGAACCGGTTATTGTCAGCTCTTTGGGTATGATATCGGCAGTGGTGGTCTGTTGATTGATGAAATAATCACCTGCATCCGGACCTGCAAGGGATAAACCGGTAACAATTACGGTTTTGCCGGTTGCTGCGACTTTACTGTCAAACCTGGTCTCAGCAGCATCAGTAACCAGGGTTACCTCATCATCTTCCACAATGCCAGTCAAAGTTCCCCAATCCGATATAGTTGCTTCATTTGTAGCATCATACTCCCTGTCATCGGCAACAAGTCCCTCAACAGACAGCTCAATCAGGTCAGTCACCTCCATGGTACCTGTCTCATATACTATATTGTAATTTTCAAGGCCACTGCCTGAGGCATCAGAAGATGTGATATCATAGCCCCCCAGACCAGCTTCCTCAGCTGCACCGTCACTGTTAAGGGTGACCGAGACTACCTCATCGGATCCGACCAATCCCCCGGCTTCAAACTCAAGTCCTGTGAACACGTATAACCTGCCTGCTGTCTTCCTCAGGTCTACAGGTGTTATTGTTAGTTCAGCGGGGGTTATATCCGCGTACAGAGCCGGTTGCTTCAGGCTGTAATTGGCTGCATCTGCCCCGCTGATATCCATATCTGTTGATACAGGGATATCCTCACCCACCGTGTACTGGCCAAAGGCTCCGGTGGTGTGCTCTGTCAGATAAACATCATCCGGAACTATAACCCCGTTCAGTTCAGCATTCTGTATGATAGCATCAGTGGTGCCATCGTAAAACTTATCCAGGGCCTCAGCGTTAATAACCGTCAGCTCTTTTGGGGTAATATCCGCTGTGGTGGTCTGGTCATTGATAAAGTATCTTCCGGCATCATCGCCTTCAAGATCTAAATCTGTAACGGTAACCGTCTTACCCTGCCCAACGTTTTTATCATCAAAATTGGCCTCATAGATGTCGGTTACCAGCGAAACCTGGTGATCGACATACACCCCCTGCAAATTGCCCCAGTCAGATATCGCAGCCTGAGTCCCGCCGTCATAAACCTTGTCTTCTGCAATTAGTCCCTCTATATTAACCTCGCCCTCAAGTGTTTTAAAGTCATACGGGCCGGTCCAGAAACTGCTTTCCCTGCCACACCAGGACTGAACCCAGAAATCATATTCGGTAAAGGGAGCCAGTCCGTGAAGGGTAAACGTCACGTCCTTAATTTCCCTTACTGTCTCTCCTTTGCCCGGCATGAAGCCTTTTTCTCCCCACTGGATATTCCAGGTGTCGCCATCATCATCTTCCCAGGAAAGATCGGCAGAAGTGGATGTGAAATTTTCTGCATCAAGATCATAGGGGAAGCTGCAGGGCAGGTAGTTATGGTCGCCCGGTTCAATCTGCCATTGCAGGTAGGGATATGTTTCATATTCCAGTATATTCCAGATATTATCAAAATCCCAGCCGGTAAAATTATCCTCAACCAGCATTTCTGCAGTGGTTAGTCCCTCTCCCACGGGAGAATCATCCTGGGCGCTGGTTTCAGTGTTCCAGTAGCTGTAAGCCACGTCAACCTGACCTTCAGACCCCACAAGACCGCCTACATTGGAAGTACCCTTTACAATGCCTGTGCTGTAACTATTGCTTATAAAACTGCTCCCGTTTTGGCCCACCAGTCCCCCGACATGGGAACTCCCTTTTACCATGCCTGTACTGTAACTGTTGCTTACATAAGAATCCGTGGAATTATTTCCAATCAGTCCCCCGATATAGCTGGTACCACTTATATTTACGGTGCTGAAGCTGCTGTTCACAGAAGAATTCCAGGATAATCCCGCCAGTCCCCCGAGATAATTATTACCTTCCACGCTACCTGTGACGGAAGAGTAATTTACCGTTGTACCACTCAGGTATCCCGCCAGTCCCCCGACATAACTCCAACCTGTGATATCCACTCCGGTAAGGCCTGTACCTGAAATCGAAGCATTGACAGCATATCCAAACAACCCCTGGTAACTGACATCCGGCCGGTCTATATAGAGTCCGTCGATAACATGTCCGTTACCATCGTAGTTCCCGCGAAAGCTTATAGTATGTGAACTGCCGATTGGTTCCCAGCCCTCGCCGCAGTTCCAGGTTTCGGTTCCGGAGGCATCGATATCGGATGTCTGTGAAAAGTATTTACCGCTTAAAGTATTGCCTCCATTGACTTCAAAAGCTATCCATAACAGATCCGCAAGCGTTTCAATAAGATACGGTTCACCTTCCGTACCCGAACCTTCGGGAGCAAGTGCAAGCATAACCTCTTCACCATAAATGGGTCCAAGGTCATTTGTCGCGTAAGCCCGGACATAATAGACGGTATTTGGATCGAATTCGTCTGTTACCGAACTATACGGCCCTGTCTGGGTCACCTCACCATGTTCTGTTTTGCTGTCGGATGTAGTGGGCATACCCGTTGTGTTCCAGCAGAACCCGTGCTGGATGGCAACGGGATTGCCGGCAAACCAGATGGTACCGTTTAGGGTGGCCCCTGTGGTTGTCATATCCGTAACCGCATCGGTGGTAAGGACCGGCGGGTAATCCTCGCCGGCTTCAGGGTGGGGAGGGTCATCAGGGAATTGCCAGTCAAGATAGGGATAGCCATCGTTCCTTTCATTTCCCATATTCCATATCCCCTCCAGGCCTGCCCCCTTCATATTCCAGCCTGCCAGGATGAAAGTGCTGAACTCCTTCATCTCCTCAGTAGTTTTGCCCTCGCCTCCGGCGCTGTTGTCCTGGTTTGAGGTCTCCGTATCCCAGAAAGAAAAATTCACTGCAGCTTGCCATTCAGACCCCACCAGTCCGCCAATACTACCGGAGCCCGGAACAGCACCTATACTGTAACAGTTCCTGATAACAGACCTGTCATTCCTGCCCACCAGTCCCCCGATATGCCAGTTACCATTAACATCTACACCACTGTAGCTGTTTATTAAAGTTGAATTCCAGACAGTCCATCCAACCATTCCGCCGACATATTGATTACCTTCTATATCACCCGTAACATAAGAGTTACTTAGGGTTGAGGTATAAAAATATCCGGATAATCCACCTACCCTGTT
>PXAP01000102.1 GCA_003567115.1 Bacteroidota bacterium | reverse complement strand
CGGGAAAATTGTTGCAACAGTTATGCCTGACATATTTTTCAGGCACATTCAACTTTATAAAGCTGATTTATGTGCATCCTCCTATGGCTAAAAAAATAGTCATGTATTTGTCACAAAGGCCAAAAGCCTCACCCCGGCCTCATTCAGATTAAAAAACCCTTGTCCCGAACAGGAACTTTTCGCTCCACCAGGGGTCATAAAGGGAAGTAATGGTTACACCTCTGCTGGAAGATGCATGGATAAATTCATCATTTCCTGTATATATCCCCGAGTGGGTGATAAAATGACGGGTATCGTATGAGCGGATAAAAAAGACCAGGTCCCCTCCTTCCAGCTGATCCATCTCTGTCAGAATTTTTCCGTACCTGGCCTGTTCTTCGGAATTGTGAGGCAGATGAATGCCGAATGCTGCAAAAACCTCTGCCACCAGTCCGGAGCAGTCCATGCACTGCATTGTCCTGCCCCCCATGCAATGGGGCACCCCAAGGTATTTCCTGGCAGTTTCAATAATGTCTCGGGGATTGGCATGCAGGGTATTCAGTGCCATTTCTGTTTCCCGGTCAAAAAAATCTTTCAGCCTGCTCCTTTCAGCATGGCTTTCTATGTTACTGAACGATTTTAAAGGATAAACAGACCTGGAACAGGTGATGGTCAGCAGCTGTAACACCGATAACAGAATTATAAGAACCGGTCCCCTGCCTTTAATAAATTGTTTCATCATCAAAAAGCCTGTAATTTAAACGTCAAACATGAAATATGAGAATAATTTTTCGTTTTTTATGCAAACTAACCTTACCGGGCTAAAGGCATATGAAAGCTCCGGTCTGAAAAATCTGAAAATTAATCTGTATTTTTGCCTGATTATAACCGGCGTACCAGGTTAAAAATCACCAATAAATGCTTTTTGAATGCTTCTGAAATTAACCGATGTCTCAAAATCATACAAAAGCCGTTATGG
Source organism: Bacteroidota bacterium (assembly GCA_003567115.1). GTDB lineage: Bacteria > Bacteroidota > Bacteroidia > Bacteroidales > PUMT01 > PXAP01. The sequence goes on along the minus strand of PXAP01000102.1, from coordinate 1,876 downwards.
CAGGGTAATCCGCGATGTGTTACGAGGTACTGATCTTGCTGTGGAAAAGGGCGAAAAGATAGCTGTTGCAGGTCCCTCCGGATCGGGCAAGACCACGCTGCTGAACCTGGCAGGAGCCCTTGATTTCCCCGATAAGGGGGAAGTTTATTTTAACGGGGAGCCCCTTTCGGGGATGAATGCATCAAAGCTTGCCGCTTTCCGGAACCGGAAGATCGGATTCATATTTCAGTTTCACCACCTCCTGCCCCAACTGACCCTGTGGGAAAACATCCTCATTCCTGCACTGCCCGGCAATGAAGCAGATGCAGAGGTTCACAACCGTGCCCGGGAGCTTCTTACAGAGACGGGATTGTGGGATATCCGCCACCAGAAGCCGGGTGAGCTCTCCGGTGGTGAATGCCAGCGAACTGCAGTGGTCAGGGCACTGATCAACAATCCGCCACTGATTCTTGCCGATGAACCGACCGGATCGCTCGACAGTGAAAATGCCTCCCTGCTTATCGATTTACTGATAAGACTGAACGGGAAAGAGGAGAGCGGAATGGTGGTGGTTACACATTCAATGGAGATTGCATCAAGAATGGATAAAATATATAAAATACGGAACGGGAAGCTGGAAGAGGGCTGACCTTGAATAATTTGTTCTCCGGCCGGTTCTGTAGCCCGACATCATCGGATTTTCAGACCTCAGATATAAGGACGGTAACGCTCCCGGAACAGATAACCCCGGCTGAATAAATCAGGCTGAAAGATATTTAAAGCGAGGTGACAATCGTTAATATTGGTAATAAGCATAAAAATGAACTACCCCGGGGAAGATCCCCGAAGTATCACATAGATTATTTTATTTTCGGCCCAGGGGGCCGGGTAATCGAACCAGAAGCGAAGCTTAACGGGTGAAATAAGCGAAGCCAATTAAAACACTTTATAAATCAATGGCCGGTACTTCAAAAAAAGAATAAATAAAACAATAATCCTTTAATGAATTTTAGGAGGCTGATTACATGAACCTCAGGAAGCTGATAACAAGATCTTTTTTTCACTATTTCAGCGCAAATATCATGGCTGCTGCCGGATTAGCTGTTGCCACGGCGGTCATTACAGGTGCGTTAATTTTAGGCGATTCTCTCAGTTACTCCCTGGAAAAAACCGTCACCATGCGACTGGGTGATATTACCCATTCCATAACAGCGGGCGAGAGACTGTTTACCATAGAGATGGGAGACCGGTTTTCCGGGGAGAGCGGTATGGATGTTTCGCGGGGACTGGTGGCCGAGGGGATGGCCGTAGCCGGGGGAGGAAGTGAAAGACTCAACAGGGTGCAGGTCCTCGGCGTGGATAATAACTTCAGCTCCCTCCTCGCAACGGATTTCGATTATTCTGCCCCGGGTCCGGGAGAGGTGATTATAAGTGAAAATATGGCCCGGCGGCTGCAGCTTGAGGCCGGTGATTTTTTCCAGCTGCGGATGAAAAGGGCGGGCGTTATACCGATGAACACCCCGCTGGTATCGGACGCCGGCCAGTCCGTCTCCCGAAGGGTAATGGTGACTGCCGTTGCCGGGGATGAGGATTACGGAAGGTTCAACCTGCGTGTTTCCCAAACGGCTCCCTATAATGTCTTTACCGATATCGGCTGGCTCAACCGGGTGATGGAACTGGAGGAGATGGCCAACATTATCTTTATATCCTCACCCGGCGCTGAAACCGGCAACCTGAAAAACCACCTGGAAAATTCCTGGGATATTGAAGATGCCAATCTCACTCTTCGTGAGCTTCCCGGTACAGGCAGGCTGGAAATAAGTTCGGAAAGGGTATTTATTACAGAAAATGTATCATCCCGACTAACCACGCTTTTCCCTGAAAGCAGGCAGTTCCT
>PXAP01000176.1 GCA_003567115.1 Bacteroidota bacterium | reverse complement strand
GTTTTTCTTTTCAATGCATTGCAGACATTGAGCTGTCCATATTTTGAAATGTGATTCCAAAATATTACTGTATCTGGAGTCAAAGACTCGATTTTTTTTCTGAAGTAACGCCCCCTAATAAACTTGGGAAGCCTAAATCCAAATAGTTTTTTATAATGAATAATTATTGCATTGGATTCTTCAAGCCTAGCCTTGATAGCCCGGTGAGGAGGAGTGCCTGAAAAAATTATACAATGGCAGGAATTATTAAATGTAGAATTGGTTACAATGCTAGCCAGATTGTTTTCTGAACCACCCAAAACATCCAGATTGGTGATAAAAACAATCTTTTTTTGTTTATCAGATGTCACATAGACCTCAATTTATGAATTGAAGGTATTTTTATTGTATCTGTTTAGCGTTTTGCATGTGGCAGTGGGACTGATGCACCTGCAAAAAGTCAGATATTAACTGGTAGTGATACAGATGGATTATATAACTCTTTGATTTTACTGACTACTGCTGGCCACTGACTACTGCGACTGGAAATAAGACTTATTGCAGTCGCATCAAATATCCTTCAAATGATAACTTTTACTCGCAAATAACAGAGTTTCTATTCAATTTTTATTCAGACGCTTTGCCGTTCTTGCCTGCACTTTTCCTGCAATATATTTCAGCTCATCCCTGGATAAATCTCTCGCCAGGGCGTAGGATCGCATGAATCTCAACCGGTCTGTGTTGCTTACTCTGGCTTTGATATTCATCTGATCCAGGTTCTTTACGACACGTTTTGTGGATAATCTGGGGAATCTTTTAGTGTTTTCATTATCTATAAACCAGAATAGGAACTGATCATCTACTTCCTGTACCAGCACATTGCCTAGACGGGTATCTCCGTGAACTATTCCCTGCTGATGCATTTTACCTATAAGCTTCCCGAATTCACTGATCAAGGTTCTTTTTTTTCTCAGACCTGAGGCAGTCTTTTCTAGCCCATAGTCTTTTAGTTTAAGTTTAAGTTTTATAGCATCCTGGACGTCACTGGTCATCAGTATGTTATCAGTAATGAACGGTCCGAATTTTTTCTGCAGCAGACAAAGAGGGGCAGGAGCGTGAAAGCCTGAACTTCTCAGCATCACAGAAGCGTAAAAAGCTCTTTTGCCCCTGCTGTCGCCGAGCAGATGTTTGATAAAATCCAGTACGGATCTGGGCAGAAATTGTTTTACATATATTCTTTCCTGTCTACCATCATAGTTGATTAAAGCCAAAAAAACTCTGGCGCTCTCAGAAGACTGAACCTGAAAAAATCGATCTTTATCAATACATACAGCTTCATTGTCAGACAATACACTTAAGGCTTCATCTAACTGTAGTTTATGATGAATGGTTATGGACCATTGTTTGAATTTGAGATGTTTGTATGATTTAAGTGTATTGCTCTTCATTGCCATTTTTCTCAAGGTGTATCTGGTTAACGCTTTACATGTCGCATGGGGACAGGCTCTTCCGGGACCCACTTGTCCCAGAAATTTAGGCATTTTGAGCATAAAACCATGCTCAAGTGGGTCCCGGAGTGCCTGTCCCCTGCTTTCCATCTGATAAAATTGGTCAATCTAAGCGCACCGTTGATATCCACGGACCCTGGTGAATAGTTACCCTGCACCAATAAAAAACTACCAACGCAAAAAAATTGTGAAGCTGCACAGGCAGAACATAGCCAGGAACAGTCCCCTGGCCCTGGCCTGGTGCCGGTACCCCCCTTAATGGTTACCTTTGAGCTTAACTTAACACAGCCCTTTTCCTGCCGACCCTGATCGCCCTGTGCAATCTTTTAATTATGCGGCGCACACCGATCCGCTTATATATTCTCTCCACAAGGGTTTTGAGCTCTTCTCTGCTGAATCTTCTCTTATCAGCATAAGCCTTGATAAACCTTAACCTGTCTGCATTGGTGGCCATTTTCCATTTGTTCATCTGTACCATGTGTTTTTGGACCTGTCCGGGTGACAGTCTGGAAAAAAAATTGGTTCTTTCATTATCAATAAACCAGAAGCAGAAGTTTTCTCCTTTATCTTGAACCAACACATTGCGCAGACGCAAATCACCGTGCAGTATGCCCTGATGGTGCATCTCTCCAACCATTTTGCCGAACTCTCTAATCAGGTGCCGCTTCCTTCGCAATGCGTTTACAGATCCATCCTGTGATAATTGTTTCAATCTTTCGCTTAGCTGTACCCCTTCAGGGACTTCCTGTGTAATCAGGATACTGCTTCTGGTGACCGGACCGATCTTTTTTTCCATGAGCACCAGTGGTTTTTGGGCGTTAACCCCGAATTGCGCGAGCATCAGGGAAGCGTTGAATGCGCTTCTGGCTCTACTTTGGCCCAGGTCATACTTAATAAGGGCAAACAAAGAATGCAGCGAAAACTGCTTGATATAGACCCGTGAAGAGTGACCGCTGAATGTCATAAAAGAGAGAAACACTCTGCTCTTGCGATCTGCTTTGACCGGCTGCAACAGTTCAGAGTTGTGATGCATCTCCCCACTCTCCGGGACTATGCCCTCAAGTTCAAGCGCCGGGACCGCCTCGTGTACGACCCCTGTCCAACCTTTAAAAGCCAGTTTCGAATAACCCGGGTTCTTCATCTAAGCCCATTTCCAAAAATAAGCATGCCCATGACCTTCATCACTACCTGATTAGCACTACAGCGAAACTTATAAAAATATAATAATGTACCTCAATTGGGGACAGGCACCCCCGCACTTATTTTTTCCAATAAAACCAAGATCATTTTGAATAAAAATAAGTGCGGGGAGAGCCAGTCCCCGGAGGTCAATCATAAGTTTCGCTGTAGGG
>PXAP01000294.1 GCA_003567115.1 Bacteroidota bacterium | reverse complement strand
GGCAATAGGGAGTACGATGCTCAGAAGCAGGTAGAACCTTTTGAACCTGTGTATTTTTTCCTTTTCGAGGAAGAGGTGGTAGATAACAAGCAGCAGTGCAGAAAACAGGATTGCTTTGATGATATAAGTGACCATGGCTCAGGGTTTTTCATTAGTTTTGCTGTCTGTTTTGCTTTATTCGTTGTTAAACAGTCCGTGACATAATTCTGCCTGCTTGAGGAGGCCGGCCCACAGCTTGTTCTATGGTTCTTTCTTCTTTTTGATTTCCTGGTCAATAACCTTTTTCAGCTCTTCGAGTTCTTTTTCGCTCAGGTTACTGGTCTCGGTAAAAAATGTCGCAAACTGAAGAGTCGAATCACTGAAAAAGTTCTTGATCATACCCCTTACATGCCCCGAAAAATAATCGACTTTTGAAACAAGCGGAAAATACTCCCTCGAGTTACCATACAGTTTGTACCCGACAAATCCCTTGTCCTGCATTCTTTTCAGCATGGTTGCTACGGTGGTTGATGCCGGTTTCGGTTCAGGATAGCTGTCCACCAGATCCTTAAGGAAAGCTTTTTCTTTATTCCAGATAAGCTCCATCAACTTTTCCTCGGCTTTTGATAGCTTCATAATTCTACATGTCGTTATTAACTTCTACAAATATACAACACAAATTTGGAAATTGCAAATTTTGTTTCTTTTATTTGTAACTTTCACGCGCAAATCATTCACAATTTTAAAAATTAACTGGCAACTATGAACAGATTTATTTCTTATCTGGCAATGATAATGTTACTTATTCTGTGCAGTTGCGCGCAGGAAAAAAAACCGCCGATTGAAGGAGCATGGAAATGGGTTTATGCTGAATACAGGCTGGATAATGTAGAAGCTCCGGTTCAGGATGATGCTGATATTATTAAATTCTGGACAGGCGGGCATTTCTCCTTCATCGGCCAGCTGAAATCCGGATCTGAAATTGAAGACAGGTATGGATGGGGAACCTATGAGCTGAATGGTAACCGCTACGTGGAACATGTTAAATTCCATTACGATGAAGTTTATCAGGGTGAATCTGTAAGGATGATATTACAGATCCGGAACGATACCCTGATACAGAAATGGCCGGTTGATGAAAACTGGGTGCTTCCCGACAATTATAATTTTGAGAAATACGTACGCCGATAAATTAAAAAAGGTGAACGCAGAGCAATGAAGGTGTTTGTCAATGATACCTGCCTCGAACTATTCGAAGGGGCAACCGTAAAGGATGCCCTGAACAAATATTTCACTACGGTGTTAAAAAATGAAATAAAAACATCCGGCCGGATTGCGGATCTGATTGTAAGCGACAACCATGGCAACAGGGTGATGACCGATGGCAGCCTTTCGGCAAACGACTGTATCTATATTGAAAACAATCCCGGGGAAAAACCTTTAAAAGACCGATGAACAAAAGTATGTACTGAAGAATCATTCTTATTCTTCTCACGGCGATTTTGATTTTTACAAAAACGCTATTCCGTAGAGGGGTTGCCTCCATGGTTTGTGATACTTTATAATCCTGACGGGTTATTTAAAATGACAAAGAACCTTCAGGTGCAAGGCCAGTGCCGTAAATGCCTCACTTGCGACATATGCAACTGCAGAAAGATTAAGGCCAAGAAAAAAAGCAGCACCAGGCGGTCCTGCACTTCCGGCAAGCCCTGACAAAAATCCTGTAATACCACCACCAATTATCATTCCACGGTTACCTAATGGAATTTTTCGGATTTGCAGCCTGCGATATAATACAATCAATAAAAGCAATAACGAAAATCAATGCATATTCCATGGCATGCTTGTAAAAAAATCGCTAAAATCGGACTATCCACCACCAGAGGAGGTGGCTTTAACCCCGATTTTTGCTGTGCACTGCGAATTTTTTTAATCGCACATGACTTTCGGGCAAAACCCCGCCAGGACATTACCGCGCCTGAAAGACGCGGGTTTTTAAGATAAACTAAAGTATTAAGAAAGCTGTGGTATAAAGAGGTGTTTCCCGTTATATTCGATTGTGTGAAGTTGATCGTGAAATATCTGTTTGACCAGGGGATGCTCCCATGCTCTTTTTTCATGAACCTCATGAGCTTTTTTATTGTGGATGTAAATGAATTCATCGCCAAACAGGTATGCCATGTTGGGGTCATGCAGCACGGCAACTACGGTTACCCTGTTTTCTACCAGGTGCTTTATCATTTTTAGTGTATGAAGCTGGTTATTGTAATCGAGATGACTTATTGGCTCATCCAGAAGCAATGTGGAGGGGTTCTGGGCCAGTATCCTGGCAATCATCACCAGTTGCTGTTCTCCTCCTGACAATTCCGAATAGATACGGTCTTTCATATCTGAAATTCCCAAAAGGTCCATTGCCCTTTCTGCTTCCAGTTCATCTGATCTGCCAGGCAGGAATTTAACATATGATGCCCTCCCTGTAAGCACAACTTCCGAGACTCTGAACGGGAAAACAGCTTTGTGCTGTTGTGCAAGAAACCCTGTATATTTTGCCCGCTCCTCCGGTTTTAAACTCTTCAGCTCTTTCCCCCTGATCATTATGCTTCCTTTACGATAAGGGAGGATTCCGGCTGTAAGGCGGAGCAATGTTGATTTGCCCGAACCGTTTTTCCCCATAATTACAGTAAATCTGTTCTCCCTGATTGAACAACCTGTGCCGGAGAGAATCTCCTGACCTTTGCCATAGCTAAAGGAAAGATCACTTATTTTGATAAGGGTGTTGTCTATTGCTGCCATCCTACATTTGTTTTTTTCAGTAACCATATAAAAAGGGGCGCACATAAAAGCATGGTAAACACCCCGATTGGAATCTCAAATCCCCGGAATGAGCGTGAAATATCATCTATCAGAACCAGGAAACTGCCACCAAGCATGAAATTCAGTATCAGAGTTTCTTTATTGTTTACTCCAAAGAGCATGCGGACAAGATGAGGGATAATCAAACCGTACAGGCCGATAATGCCGGAAACTGAAACGACTGCAGAACTGGCAAGGGTGGCGGCTATCAAAACCCATATTTTGATCCTGACGGGATTGGCCCCTGCTGATCTGGCCTCGACGTCACCAAGTGCAAGAAGATTCAGTTTCCACCGGAGAAGAAAAAGCACTGATAAACCGGCAAGTGCCGGCAGTAATGCCAGATTGAAACTTTGCCAGCTTGCGTTTTGAAAATTGCCCATGATCCAGTGGACAATACTTTGAAGTTTGAAAGGGTCGCTGATGAACTGCACGATGGTTAATAAGGCTGTGAAAATGCCGTTGGTAATAATTCCTGACAAGATAAGTGAAATAATTGATACCTGCCTGTTTTTCAATGCCATAAGGTAGCTGAGGCCAACCGCTGACAGGCCAAATACAAAAGCTGAAACCTGGACCGGTATAATCACAACAGACATGGCAAGAGCGGCCCCGAACGCTGCACCCGCTGAAAGTCCAAGGATATAGGGGTCGACAAGGGGGTTGCGGAAAACAGCCTGCATTGCAGAGCCTGAAACAGCCAGCACCCCGCCCGACAGGAAAACCAGTAATATTCTGGGCAACCGTATGTTCAGCACTATTGTATTTACTATATCGGCCGGCTTATCTGCCGGTGAGAAGAAGAGTGACCAGACATCCCCGGATGAAACCAGTTCTGAAGCACCTGTGAAGAGTGAGAAAAAAATTACCGGCAGCGGCAAGATCAGGGCAATTGTCCTGAGCAGCTTCCTGTTCATAGTTTACAAAGGTTTTCCGTAAAGTGACAAATACATCTCATTAAGAATCTGATCCTGATCGATCGGGTCGGAATATGCCCAGCTGGCAATCAGCTGCGCCGGGAATTGCATCTTGAGGGTCCAGAAATCGCAGCTGAATACACCGGGCAGCTCATACACCCTTTTGTTTTGCACGGCATTCAGGCCCTGTAATAACGGATTGGCTATTATATCTTCCGGGCTGAGCCTGTCATTGTGCCACATTACGATCATATCGGGATCCCAGTCATAAAGTTTTTCAATACTTACTGAAACATGTTCCTGTTCCATCAAACACGCATTTACAGTCCCCGATACAGTCAGCAGCTCATTAACCGTACTGTTCAGTCCTGATGTTTCGGTTATTCCCTGGGCCCACATAAAGTAAACACTTTCCGGGGTATCATTCTCATATCGGGAACTTATTTCTTCGAGCCTGCCCCTGGTCAGTTTTATAAGGCTGTCGGCCCGCTCCTTTGAATCAAACAGCAGTCCGAAATCGGCTATTTCCTTGTATACATCTTCAAAACTGTGGAGCATAACCGCATATACCGGAATTCCCAGCCGTTCAATGCTTTCTATGGCACTTGTCTGTGAGGCCCAGATAATTACCAGGTCGGGTTTCAGCCCGGCAATCTGCTCAAGGCTTATGAAATCCCAGTTGCCGGGAGCCGGCAAAGATTTGTCGCTTATCCTGGGGTCAAGTTGAGCATAATATTTGTACAGGCTTTGATCATAAATGTTTGAAGGGACAGCAACCAGCCGGTGCTGTTGCCCGAGCATATATATCCCCGAAAGGGCGCTTTCAATAAGGCAAACCACCCTTTCAGCCGGTTTGGACAATGCTGTCTCATTTCCCCTGAAATCGGTCACCCTTATGGGCATATCTTCGCTTTCTCCCTTTTCATTCGTCGAACATGAGCAAAGGATGATAAATGCCGTAACAATTATTTTAACCCTGAACATAGGCATTGGCTAAGTTATTCTACCTGAATTTGACCCTGAATCCCCCTGTGATGGCAAGACCTGTGTTCTGAAATTGCCAGGGCATTTCATATCTGTTATCCATAAGGTTATAGCCTTTTGCAAACAGGTTCAGATCATAATTCCCCCTTGTCCGGACAACCTGTGAGATATAAAGATTGGCTATCAGACCTGGTTTGAATTCATTTCTCCCCGATTTGGAGCTGCTGTCATAGTACCCGCCGTTGTAATTAAGTGCGGGACTAACAGTTAACCCCGTTTGTGAATAGATTGAAAACCCTGCGTTTGCTACGTGTGACGGTGCAAAAGGCACAGTTGCCCCATCCTGATCGGCATCCAGTTCGTTTATAATTGTTGTGTTCATGTAGGTGTAATTTGCAAACCAGCTTACCCTTTGGGTTACTCTGCTTCCGGCTTCCAGTTCTATTCCCCTTGACCTGGTTGTCCCTGCATTTATTGATTGTGTCTGAGACGGGTCAAGGCTTACAATGTTCTCAATAATGGCATCATCAACATTTATGAAGAACCCCCTTATGCCAAGATTTAAATTTGACGTTGGTGTTATGGCTGCACCGGCATCAAGTCCTGTACCTGATTCGGGCTTAAGGTCCGGATTTGGCAACTGGCCATGTCTTCCCGGCACGCCCATGTCATCCAGATTGATGGTCCCGCCCATGGACCTCAGTCCCGGAGGAAGAAAGCTGTTCCCGGCATTAGCAAATACAGACACATAATTGGATACATTGTATTTCATGCCCGCACTCCACAGCAGGTTATGGTATGCGGTTACCGGCTCACCCGGGTTCGCCCTGTTGATCAGGTCTATTTTTGTTTCAATATAATTGTACCTCAAACCACCTCTTGCGGTTAACCCCCCAAAATTCAATTCCTGCTGCAGGTAAGGGCCTGTCTGGATTGCCCTCGACTTGTTTCCGTATTCATTGTAGCCCTGAAGAGGATCTGAGAAAGTATTGTAACGGGCATTCTGGTAATCTATACCTATGGTAAGGAGGTGGCCGCCATCCTGGTGCCATGATATACTGGCATCTGCCGGGATTATATTCTGAAAGACACCATCGTTGGATGAGAGGTTGTCTGTCCCGGAAAAGGAGCTTTCCTGCCAGGTACGGTCATAGATCCTCAATCCAACCGATGCATTGAATATAAGTGACCCGGTTATTTCAGACGACTGCGAGATGTTGATTGTGGTGTAATTATGATCATAACCCCTGTAAATCCTGCCTGCATCCCCTTTGTGATTTGTATGGTTGACAAACACACCCAGTTTGTTCCTCTGGTTACTGCCATAGAAATAATTTACTCCGGAAAACAATTTCAGCTTCCGGTATTCAGGGTCCTTCTGCATGTTAAGCCATGAGTTTTCAGTCCCGTAATTGGTATAATCGGAATTCTCATAATTCACTCCCCCGAAGAAGTTCATATTATCCCTGGTATCCTGGTGGTAGAATTGTGTATTAATGGTATTATACGAGCCGTATGATGTTACCAGTTGTGTTTGACGGTCTGTTATATTCTCTTTCAAAATCAGGTTCACAGTACCCGCCAGTGGACTTTGGTTCCCGGCAAAATCGTGTGAAAGATAGTTGGGGTACAAAACCGATGCCGGTCCCCGCTGTATTTCAATCCTTTCGAATGCCTGCATATCGAGCGACATAGGGTCAACAAACGCATCAAGGGGCAACCCGTTAAGCATAAATGTACTGTATTTTGGCCCTATCCCTGCATAAGTACCCCAGTTTGCATCGTTACGTGAGAGGGCGCTTACAGATGATCCGGGCTTTCCCGATATAATCTCGGCTATGTTGTTTTTGCCTGTTACAGCAGATTCGAATTCGATGCTCCGGATTACATCTATTTTTTGGGTTACATTGCCGGCCGACCGGTATTGTTTGGAGCCTGTAATAACGATTTCATCAAGTGCTATTGTGTCATTGAGGCCCTGTTGTGCCCATGCTGTGTTATATAATGCTATTCCAAAAAGCAATGTTAAGGCGGTGTACAGCAGTTTTGACAGTTTCATTTTTATTCGGTTTTTAAGTTAATACTAAATTTAGATTTCGTGTTACTATCATGGTAAAAAAAATTTAATCTGCCTTGCTCATGGTTAGTTTGCCATGCTGGATCCCCTTCAGGGCAATAAGTTTATCGGCAAGTTCTGTCAGAATTACCGCCTTGCCCTTAACTGCTATTATTTCCATACACATATCACTGTCCAGATGAAAATGCTGGGAGGACAGAATTACATCATGGTAGTGATGCTGAAGCCTGGTTAGCCTGGTACCCAGATCCCTTTTATGATGATCATATACCAGGGTAATCGAACCTGCCACGGTATTATTGCATTGCCATTTGCTGGTAACGATATTGTTATTGATCAGGTGCCTGATTGCCTGTGAACGGTTTGCAAACTGGTTTTTAGAGGTATAATTATTCAATGCTTCAAAAAGCTCCTTTTCCAGCGAAACTCCAAAACGGACTATTGACATCGTGTTACTTTTTAAATTATGTTGTTAACAATTCAGCAAAAATAATATCCTTTTCTGAAATATAAAACAGATGTTTATGTTTTATTATGCATATCCGGCTTATTTCTTTTTAAACTTTTAATACCGGTCTTAACTGGTACAAGATGACAGGATAAAATGATGCCACCTCTGCGTAAGAACAGTTTGTAAAGGATTTTTAAAATGATGTTAAAATTCGATGTTTCTATATTTCAGGATTAATCATAGATAACAATAATGTTTTTGCACTGATTCTTCTAACCTCATTAATTCTTAAATATTTGCATCCTGACAGAAATCAGCTCCGTAGCATCTTTGTGGCGAAATAATTTTTGTCAATAAAGTACAAAGGCTCAAGAAAATCTAAAGAATTAATCTGGCTAAACAACACAAATTATCTGGTAAAAAATTTAAATAGAGTTTTAATACCTTTTTAAAATATTAATAATAAAGGTTATATAGAAGAACTTGTGATAAGGTAAGTGTCAATTATTGAAAGAGTGGCAAAAAAAGTGCCCAGTTTTTTTCATCAATTTTATTAATTTTGCAATTACATGAATATCCAGCATCTCAATGTATCCTGAAATAATCATCCAACAATAGAATAATGAATGAGCCTGACAATTGAAAATATCCTGTTAATTGGCTCATTCTTGCTTTTGGTAAGCATTATAGCAGGTAAAACTACCTATAGATTTGGTGTTCCTACATTGATATTGTTTCTGACTATTGGAATGATAGCCGGGGCTGACGGTATTTGGTATATATTTCGACGACCCCAAAATTGCACAGTTTATAGGAATAGTATCACTCAATTTTATTCTTTTTTCCGGCGGTCTTGATACCGATTGGCCATCAATAAAGCCTGTTCTCTGGCAGGGAGTTTCTCTGTCCTCACTTGGGGTGTTGCTGACAGCAATTACATTGGGGACATTTGTTTGGGCAATTACAGATTTTACAATTTATGAGGGATTACTATTAGGTGCAATTGTTTCCTCTACCGATGCTGCGGCCGTATTCTCTATACTACGTTCACAGCGCCTTGCACTGAAAAGTAGACTACGCCCGACCCTCGAGTTGGAGAGCGGCAGTAATGACCCGATGGCTTATGTTTTAACCATTGCATTTTTAGGGTTGGTCCTGAATCAGGATAAGAGTTTTATTTCAATTGTGCCGTTATTCCTGCAGCAGATGATTATCGGCGCACTGGCAGGTTATCTTTTTGGCAGGGTCAGCACCTATATTATTAATAAAATAAAACTTGATTTTGAGGGATTGTATCCTGTACTGGTAATTTCCCTGATGTTTATTACATTCTCATTAACTGATTTTATAGATGGTAACGGATTTTTAGCGATTTATATATGCGCTGTCTATCTCGGCAATCAGGATTTTATTCATAAGAAGACTGTTTTAAAGGTTTTTGATGGTCTGGCATGGCTAAGTCAGATTATATTGTTCCTGACCCTCGGATTACTTGTATTTCCTTCACAGATGATGCCGTTTATTGGTATTGGCATTATTATCTCACTGTTTTTAATATTAGTTGCCCGTCCTTTAAGTGTCTTTATAAGTTTAATCCCTTTCAGGATGAGGCTCAGAAGGCGAATTTACATTTCATGGATCGGATTAAGGGGTGCAGTCCCTATTGTATTTGCTACTTATCCGCTTATAGCAGGAATTGAAAAAGCAGATATAATTTTTAATATAGTATTTTTTATATCGGTAACCTCTGTATTAACTCAGGGTACCACTTTATCTGTCATTGCAAAATGGCTCCATCTTGTCCTGCCTGAAAAAGTCAGGCCAAAATCCTCTGTTGAACTGCTGCTTTCTGATCGTGCTAAACCTGAAATGATTGAAATTGAAATACCAGATGATGGGTATGCGGTTGGAAAAAAAATTGTTGAACTTCATCTTCCCGTTACATCTTTGATCGCTCTGATTAACAGGGGAGGGAAGTTTTTTACTCCAACCGGTTCGACTGTTATTGAGGCCAATGATGTATTGATAGTTATTGCAGACGACCAGAAAAGTATCAATCAGGTATTTGATTGCCTTAAAATCAATAGAAAGGGGTGACTGTTTTTTTACAGGATAAAATGTATAAAAAATGATACCCTGGCTTAAGTGATCAGAAAAAATAGTAGTCACACGCTTTTTATCATGCTTCATCAGATCAAGCTCTATAATCCAGCCTGCAGTATTGATACGAATCCGAACCGGGTGATATCCGGGTTAAAATAAATTGATTGGGATAAGGCAATGAACAGTCTCAAATGATCAGCGCACAGAACATATCACTTTCATTTAACGGCAAGGTGGTTTTCAGCAGCCTGACCTTTAATATCGAACCCGGTGAAAATGTATGCATTTCCGGGCCATCAGGGAAAGGCAAATCATCATTGCTGAAAATGCTGCAGGGATATTTACTCCCTAGACAGCGGTATTATAAGTATTGACGGAACAGAACTCAACAAGGTCATTATCAGAAATATAAGGCAATTGATGGCCTACAGTCCCCAGAACATAAATCTGCCGGTCTATACTGGCATGGAGTTGCTGAAATTGACAGGAATCGGACATCCAACAGGGGAAGTTCGCCATATTATTCAGCAGCTCGGAATGATTCCAGATATGCTGGAAAGAAGTTTTGATGAACTGAGCGGGGGTCAGAAGCAACGAATAGTAATTGCCATTTGCCTTTCTCTCGGCCGGAAGATCATACTTCTTGACGAGCCAACTGCTTCGCTTGATGATGAATCAGTAAACAGACTTATCAGTGTAATTAAAAATATGAAAAATACGACTGTTGTTTCGGCTTCCCATAATCACGAATGGATGAGGAAAGCCGATAAGGTAATAATGCTGTGAACTGAAAATGAATGATATGGTTGATATCGGGATTTTTGACCTTTTACTGGGGTTTACCATACTGGCAGTCCCGATACTGGTATTCCTCTATTACAGGGTCAGACTTGTAAGGGATGTATTCATAAGCTCTGTCAGGATGGTGGCGCAATTATTCCTGGTAGCTCTCTACCTGGAATGGATATTCGATATGAATAATCCCTGGGTCAACTCACTCTGGGTTATGGCAATGGTTATGGTAGGTGCCGGAACAACTGTCTACCGGGTGGGACTGTCATGGCGGATCTTTCTTTTTCCCCTTGCCCTGGCCGGGCTTGTGTCAATAGTGATAATCGACGGTTTCTTTCTGGGGGCGGTGATACGCCTTGAATATATTTTTGATGCAAGGTATTTCGTCCCCATTTCAGGAATGGTCCTGGGAAATTCCATCAATCACAATATTGTTGGGCTCACTGCCTATTTTGAGGGCCTGTCCAGGCGAAAAGAACTTTATTATTTCATCCTGACCAATAACGACAGCCGCAAAAAAGCCATCCGTCCCTATATACAGGAGGCACTGATAAAGGGCCTGAGTCCCCTGCTGGCCAACATGTCCGTTATAGGACTCATTTCGTTGCCGGGGATGATGACCGGCCAGATCCTGGGGGGAGCATCTCCCGTCACAGCCATAAAATACCAGGTGATGATAATGGTAGCCATTTTTGCAGGTTGCACTAAAATATTAATTATGAGCATCCTGTATTCCAACTTGTTTGTTTTTGATGCATATGATAATATAAGGCCACTGCGTTACAACCAGGCAGACGGGAAAGAGTAAACCCTGTTCCGGATATTTTTTACATCACCTGAAAACCGGTAACATCATTGCCGGGTTAACGCGATGGTATCTGAGATCTGATTTTAATGTCTGTTAACCGGGAATTTTGTTCCGTAGATATCCCGCCACTTCTGATTTGCAGGCCGTTCTTTATTCCTGCTTTCATAATCTAATGCTTCCAGGGTAATATTATAAGCTTGTTTAGCTTTAATTTCAAATTTTCCCGTTCGCCAGACAAAGTGATTAGCACCGGGTGACAGCCAGTATTTCTGATTTTCATCACGGGTTTTTAAATATTCAAAGAAATCCCTTGTCATCCAGTCATAATAATTAAAAGACTCGTTTTTATACTTCCAGTCTTTCATGAAATTATATGCAAGCGTGTCGATCAGAAGGCCACAAATCGGAACAGTCAATTTATCTTTCCAGGCTCTTACCATTCTGCAGAGTCTTTTCAGATTTTTATTCCATTTCTGATTTGCTGAAGTAAACTCTGTGATTTCCTTTTCAGGGTTGATTGTTTTCCAGGAACCGCCGGAATCTTTATCAGGATAAGTATAAAAATTGTCTTTATCCTTAAAACAAGGGATTAATTCAAAACAAATTCCATCAGTAAAATCAATCCTTATTACTTTTTCGTCAGCTCTGACAGGAGATTTGAATTTCTTATCAAGGGCACTTTTTACTTCCTGTAAAAGTGCCGACTGTTTGTTTCCAGGGTAATTATTAAATTTTTCATATACTTCATCAGGTAGCTGAAATAACATATTGATATTACTTCCGTGAATATAAGTACCACGTCCATAGGAGCCTGTATATAGAGAATGAGAAATATATGAACCGGAATTCCAGTATTCTGTATTTAGTCTCTGAGTAATGCTTTCATATCTGTATTTGATAATATCAATAACTCTTTTTTCCAGCCTTAATTGATTACAAAAAGCCAAAAATTTATCTGGTATACGCATAGTAATTTAAGTTTTCTGATAAGATGATCAACATCCCGGATAAACCAGTTGAAGTTTTTTATCTGCTATTGCCTGAAAAAGGCAAGTGATCTTATCTGTATTTTTACTGCAGTACTATATTTATTTTTGAATGTTTATGGCCATTGCCGGTTCTGAAAATTAATTGAAAGATATGAAAAATATATTATTAGCATAACCCGGATAAGAAATAATTCTGATAACCTTATGGTATACAATTTTTAAGGCTAGCCTCATTAATTCATAATTATTCGCATCTGACAGGAATCAGCTCCCTGGCATCTTTGCGGAGAAAAAATGTGTGTCTTCATGGTTCAAAGGCGAAAGGTTGTTTTCAGATTTATGAATTAATCAGAGGTTAAGTTCAAACTACTTACCTCCCATATTTTAAAAATATCAGTAATTGAAATAAGCCGGGAATTTAAAAAAGGTGATTTTCATCACCTGCAATAGACAAACCTTTCCCTGAAAAGGACGTATAACACATATATTATAAAATTGAAAACATAATAATCATGTTTATTCATTTCAGTATTAAACTTATACTGATTATAAAAGGATAACTAATAACAGGTTATGGATAAGACAGTATTACTCGAATCAAAGATTGAAAGTCTTCAGATCGTTGAAAAAATCATTGATGAAATAT
>PXAP01000147.1 GCA_003567115.1 Bacteroidota bacterium | reverse complement strand
CCCGTGAAACAGACTTTTGTCTCCGCGTAGCGGGTTTCACCGGGGTGAGCAACGAAGTTGCCCGTGCCAAAAAATCTTCTTAGGCACGGGAAGCCTTCAGGCTTTGCACCCGACTAAAATGCGCTTTGCTGTCCTGCGGAATTTTAGCGGGCAGGCAGATGCTCCGCACACACGGTTTTGAAGAATAAATATCCCCAGCAAGGCATTACCCGCCTGGCAGACAGGTAAATCGGCATATCTCCCCCCTGAAGGGTTACTGATCAGCGAATCAGGCCCTCTAAAACAGGGAATTCAACCAGGGTGCTTGTCCTCTAAAACTTACCCGAGAAGTAAAAATACTTCAAGCACCTTTCAGGTTCATGTTCAAGTCGACGCAGGCACTCTCCGTATCATCAACCATCATCTGTGCCCTTTTGTTTGCAAAGAATAGCTGGTCTTTTTCTTGCAAAAAAAATAACAAGGCGGATTAAAATTACTCTCAGAATTATATTGCCTTGCCTAAGCTAAATTGGTATCAGGAAATCATGAATTCAGATCGGAAAAAAATAATGAGCCAAGACTCCACAGGCTTGAGCCTGGTAGAACTGTTGCTGGTCCTGGCAATCATGGCCATCCTTACCGGTACAGGTTTGGTTTATATGAATACCGACGGTTACCGCCTGCGAGCCGAAGCCAACAACCTCAAATCCACCCTGCAAGAGGCCCGGATGGAGGCGGTTAAGAGGAATGAGAGTGCTTCTGTTAAGCTTTGGACACAGCAATATGAAACCAGTACCGGAGCAGTTGTTGATTTATCCCCTCATGATCTATCATTATCTTTTTCTGGAGGAGGAAGTTTACCGTCAGGCGGCTATACAATAACTTTTTCTCCTTTGGGGACAGCACCGAATAGCCATTATCATTTAAAAAATCCTTCAGATAACAAGATCAGTGTCCGTATTAATTCGGTAGGCAATATATGGTTGGAATAGCAAAAAGAAAAAGAGATTATCAATCAGGTCTCACTTTAATCGAGCTTTTGATAGTTATGGCAGTCATGTCGCTAATCATGGGGGGGCTGGTAACTGCTTTTATTTCCCACACTAGAATTTCGGCTGCTGAAGAAGCTAGAATAGACGTTCAGCAAAATCTCAGGGTGGCTACAGATAGGTTGAAGCACTTTCTGGCTCATGTCGGACTTGGTAGCTATGAGTCTCTGCAGGAAGGTCATACCATTGCTCAGTTTGAAAATGTAATTACCATAGATCATGATTATGATGTGACCTTTATTTCCGCATTTAAGCTAAATGATAGCAATTCTAATAATGATATTTTAGTCCAATCATATACAGAAGATAATCAAGACGAATCTACTTTAGTTGATGTATCTGGATCACCATCTCCAAGTATTAATCCAAATGATCCTTATAAAAGTTATGTTTCCTTTTTTCCAGATATCAATGGCAATAATTTTTACAATGTGTTAGAGTATTCTAATGGTCAGATAACTATCGATGGATTGTATTCTTTTGTAGAAGATAGTGTTGTATATATGGTTTCTCCTGTAAGAATATATACTGATGATCTCAGGCTTTTTTTAAAGAATAAGGCATATAGTAGCGTTGTGAACCCTCAACAACATTGGATTGTAGCTGATAACATTGAAGATATTCGCTTCCAATTTTTTGAAAACGGGGGATGGCACGTGGATGATTCAACGATAGGCAACTTGAACAATATCCGCAAAATTCGCTTCTGGCTTCTGGGCAGAAGCAAAGACAGTGTTCCTGGTGCAGGTCAGCAGGACCTGGAAGTTGTAGTGGACAAAGATTCACTGGCTGATAATGGTGTATGTATTGAAAATGTGGACAGTAACAAATGCGTGGTATACAGGGTGCCATCTGTTGATGAAGATGGTCGCATACGCATGCTCAGCCGGGGAGAGGTCGTTTTACGCAATGTGGTGTTGAATTAAATAATCGCAGGCATATCCGGCTTATGTCAAAGATGGGGTGTGATTGAATATACAAGAGCATATAAATATTTGGATTGAAAGTGCAGAGCACGATCTGGCAACAGCAGAAGATCTTTTCATAGCTGGTCGACTTGATTGGTGCCTGTTCTTAGGGCACTTGGTACTGGAAAAACATTTGAAAGCCATTTATGTGCTCGATAATAATAACAAATTTCCCCCCAGAACACATAATTTGCTCAAGTTGGCTGAACATACTAAGCTTGAGTTAACTCCTGAGCAAAAGATATTTTTGGATGAAGTGAATGAGTTTAATCTTGAGGTGCGTTACCCTGCATTTCGAAATGAATTTTACAAAAGATGTACCTTGGATTTTACTAAAAAATATTTTATCCAAATAAAGGAATTTTCTTTATGGTTAAGATACCAGATAGAGTAGAACATATTATTGACCAATTCATAAAAGAGTTGGAAAGAAACGATATCCCAGTGGAAAAGGCTTTTCTGTATGGAAGTTATGCTACAGGTACGTATGATGAATGGAGCGATATAGATCTGGCCATTGTCTCCCGTGCCTTTGAAGGAAATCGGTTCAATGATCGTTGCAGGATAAGGTCGATTAAGCTGGCAATCAGCAGTGATCTCGAGCCATTGCCATATCATCCTGACGATTTCAATGCGGGAGATCCGTTCATTGAAAAAATCCTTGAAACCGGAGTGTTGATTGAGAAGTCAGAGGATAGTGGTCAGGAGTCAGAGGTCGGTTGAGCAGTGTAACGGTAACCATTCAGGGGGGCAGGTACCGGCCAGGGGGACAGTCCCCGCGACACTTTTACTGCAAAAATACACAAAGTACCGACGCGAAATTTTGTGAAGCTGCATAATTATTACATAGCGGG
>PXAP01000274.1 GCA_003567115.1 Bacteroidota bacterium | reverse complement strand
GAATTGTGCATAAAAAGTTGCCACTCCGTACATATCGCTGAGGTTAAGAGAGAGTTCACGGGAGAGCCTCTCGAAAGCTTCTCTCGGAAGATAGCCGTAGAGGGACTGGGTTTCCTGCAAAACAGGTATCATAATCCCTTTTCTGTCCGAATATTTTTTTATCACATCATCGAGCAGACCGGTATCTGTCTTCCCGGCAGAAGCAAGATCACGACGTTTTATTTTTATTCTCTCTACACGCATGAATAAACAATTTTAATGGTGAGAACACATTACTCCCTGCCCCTGACATATCCTGTCAGAGCGGAATGCCGGTAAGGAAATCCAGAATGTTACGCTCAATCCTGACAGGAACATTTTTGTCATCGGCCGGATAAAATGTCTCACCGGTAATTCTTTCAAAAAGTTCTATATACCTTTTTGATATCCGGTTAATAATATCCCGGCCCATTTCGGGAACCCTCTGCCCCTCCTTGCCCTGGAATCCATTGGCAATAAGCCATTCGCGTACAAACTCCTTGGAAAGCTGCCTCTGCGGCTCATCATTGGCCAGACGCTGCTCATATCCATCGGAATAAAAATACCTTGATGAATCGGGGGTATGTATCTCATCAATAAGATATATCTTACCGTCTTTCCTGCCAAATTCATACTTGGTGTCCACCAGAATAAGCCCTTTATCGGCTGCCATGCGGGTTCCCCTTTCAAAAAGGGCATAGGTAAATTTCTCAAGCTGTTCATATTCCGGCCCGGGAACCAGTCCCAGCTCAAGAATCTCCTCCCGTGAAATATCCTCGTCATGTCCTTCCATTGCTTTCGTTGTGGGAGTGATTACCGGCCGGTCGAATTTCTGGTGCTCCTTCATGCCGTCGGGGAGTTCTACACCGCACACTGACCGTTTACCGGCCTTGTACTCCCTCCATATATGGCCTGTCAGGTAACCCCGGATCACCATCTCAACCATGAAGGGATCGACCTTGTGACCAACTGTTACCATGGGATCGGGACTGCCGAGTTTCCAGTTGGGAACTATATCGGATGTAGCATCCAGAAATTTGGAGGCTATCTGATTAAGCACCTGTCCCTTATAAGGGATACCCTCGGGCAATACCACATCAAAGGCTGAGATACGGTCAGTAACAACCATTATAAGGAGTTTGTCATCAATATTATAGACATCGCGGACTTTCCCGGTATAGAGATTCTTCTGTCCGGGAAAACTGAAATTTGTTTTTACAATTGCTTCTGACATAACTGATATATTAAATTACAAATCACCAAAAATAAATATTTTTTTATAAATACCGTAAAGACCTGTTTTTCAATACATTTTATTATAGATTATTTTGCTGCGGTATTGCCGGCCGGGAAACGGTTATCAATAATAATAAAACAGCATATCAATGATCATTACATAGTTTAAATCACACAGGCCTTTCGGGCTGAGCCATCCTTCCAGGCAATGATCTCGAATCAAGTACTTTAACATTATTGAACAATGCGTCATAGAACAAAAATATATACAACCTTTTTTTTATGCCATATGGCACAAATATGGAACACAGGTTTCAGGATAAACTAAAGGAGGCGGGTTTACAATTTAAACTGAACAGGCGCGTGCAGTAGTCAGAATCATTCCCCTGATTTTTTTTGTTCCTCACTCTTCTCATATGCTTTCACAATAAGCTTGACAAGCTTATGCCTGATAATATCCCTCTCATCGAAATAAATAATTGACAGTCCCCGAACCCCCTTCAGGATCTTCAGTGCATATATCAATCCGCTTTTGCTGCTTTCAGGCAGATCAACCTGTGTTATGTCGCCGGTAACAATGAATTTGGCCGACTTCCCCATCCGGGTGAGAAACATTTTTAACTGGTTGGTAGTGGCATTCTGTGCCTCATCAAGAATTACCGCAGCATTGTCCAGGGTCCTCCCCCTCATATAGGCCAGGGGTGCTATCTGTACGGTGCCGTCAGTCAGGTAATCCCTGAGCTTTCGAACGGGAATCATATCATGAAGTGCATCATAGAGAGGCTGAAGGTAAGGATCCAGTTTTTCCTTGACATCGCCGGGCAAAAAGCCGAGATGTTCACCGGCTTCAACAGCCGGACGGGTGAGAATTATCTTCTTAACCTCTTTATTCTTGAATGCCTTCACAGCAAGGGCAATTGCCGTGTAGGTTTTCCCGGTCCCGGCGGGACCGATGGCAAAGATCAGATCGTTTTTACCGTATTCCTCAACAAGACCTCGCTGATTGACCGTAATGGCCGAAATCATTTTCCCGTGATTTCCGTAAACAAGTACATCCGAAGGCTCCCTGTTCCCGGTGGCCGTGTACTGTTCTCCGGCGAAAAGACGATCGATATCATTACCCGACAATCTGTTATATCTTTGCATATGGTCAATCAGCAAGTGAATAAAATCATCAAACCTTTCAATCTCGTCCTCATCTCCATATACCCGTATTTCGCTGCCTCTGGCAACAATTTTCAACTTGGGATAAAACGATTTGATTTTATCCAGCAACTTGTTGTTAACTCCGTATAAAAGGGCAGGATCGATACCTTCCAAATATATTAGCTGCTCAATCATAGAATTTGTAAATATTGCTTACATTTCTCCTGTAAAAAGCCAGAATTTTGTCTTTAAAAAGTAACAAAATTTTAACTTACAATCGTAACCGCTTCGCTTTAACATTAATTTTTTTCATCCGTCTGTGTAATTTTGGATGAAAAAATTTAATGTATATTTATCCTGTAAAAAAAAGTCAAAATTTTATTTAACCCATGTAACAAAATTTTGACTTACAGGATGAACCGCTTCGCTTTCTCATAAAATTTTTTCATCTTG
>PXAP01000265.1 GCA_003567115.1 Bacteroidota bacterium | reverse complement strand
CCCCCGTATAATTTCTTTGAAAACTGATAATTGATTACACCCGCAACATAGTATGCAATTGTGTGGATCACAAAAAACAGTGCAGTAAATTTTACATATTCCATTTTATCATATTGTTAAGTTATTTTCATAATTGTGAAATTTAACCTGAAAATTGGATTAAATTACTGACAATACAAAGATTTGTAGATATATGCCAATTTAACAAAAATAAAAGGTATAAAAATACAGATGAACCGTCCATTACAATATTTTCAATATTTTGACCAGAGAACTTTGATATTAATTTGTCAGGTCGAACTCGCAAGTAATAATTGCTCGTTTCACAAAATTCAATGAATTTTACATCTGATGTCTTTAGCTAAAAGGATCATAAATTGCATGTAAAATCGACTGAAAGTCAAAATATTGTTATGGTAAGGTGCATAAGACCAATGATTTAATTTGAATATTTACTTATGAATATTTTAAAGTTGCAGGTTTCTAATACCTATTTTGAAAAATGGAAACAGAGCTGGAAAAAGTCCTGATGAGTTTCTGTAAGGAAGAAATGATCCTGTATATAGCTAACCATCCTGAGAGTTTCGAAGAGTTGGTTCAACTGGCCCTCGACGAAAAGCAGCCATACTCTTGGAGGTCAGCCTGGCTGTTGTGGAGCTGTGTGGAAGAAAATGACCGGCGCATTAAAAACCACATCCGGAGCATCATCAGGTCTCTGAAGGGAAAGAATGACGGACATCAGCGCGAATTGATAAAAATCCTTTACCTGATGGATCTGGATGAAAATCATGAAGGGATAGTATTTGATCACTGCATCAGCATCTGGGAAAAGATCAGTAAGAAACCGTCTGTAAGGTTTAATGCCTTTAAAATGATAGTAAAAATCAGCCGGAAGTATCCGGAATTATCACAGGAAATTGGTTTCCTTTTGCAGGATCACTACCTGGATACCCTGTCACCAGGAGTAAGGCGGGCACTTCTGAAAATGACAAACGGTATAACCAAGAAGAGGGAGATGTAAGCGATCATAGCTTCGGCTGAATAATATAAAAAATGACTGAAAAAGCACCGCGGTACAGTATCCACAAGTTTCCAAAAACACGGATTGTAACAAACGATCTTTGTTCCGTCGGTTTAGAGAAACATACCCATAACAAATGGGAAATGGAAAATATACCTCCCAATATAAATGAATACTCAGTCAGACGCATGGAAATGATCTCCGGAAAACTGCCCTGCGAATAAGTGAGTATTGCCTGCCGGGTCAGTTCGTTCAAATGTGCTTTCTGCCCGTCAAATCCAGCCTGCATCTCAGCCGCGGCCTCAGGGACTGAAAGTGCCAGATTGATCAACACGGCTATCAATGAAGTAAAAAATACCGGTAGTAACATAAAAACTCCGGCCCAGACCAGGACAGTGCGATTGGACTTCCGCCTGAACCAGACCAGGACAAATCCGAATAACGCATAAATCACAAGTATGTCACCATACCAGAGTAAAAGCACGTGCAATACTCCGAACATCAATAAAACCAAAAGCCTACGGCGGAAAATTGTAACAATAGCCCTTCCGGCTTCATCAGCCTTCCGCAGAAAAAGATAGAATCCCATCCCGAAAAGCAAGGAGAACAGCACATAGAACTTGCCATGGAAGAAAAAATCAATAAACCACCAGGCGCCGGAGTTCACCGGGTCGGTCCACAACCTGCCCTCTCCCATGGTTATTGTAAAGGGAACATTAAAAAACTGCATGTTCACCATCAGTATGCCTAACAAGGCAAAACCCCTTAAAACATCAAGTATAACAATTCGCTCCTTTTGCCCGACAGGCTGAAGCAATGTGCCGGAGTCAAGGGTTTTACCCTGTTGTTGCCGAATTCAAGTTTTCCTGAAATGTTGTTTTCTTGTTCATGAAATAGTTAATTTAAGTTGTTTACATGTTATCTTCATTTTCATTCAATTCACCTATCACAGTCCTGAGTTCTGTCAGATCATTCTTGCAGGCATATTTTTGTACCCAATGTGTCCATAAAAATGGTGATATCACGGTCGGGCAAGCTGATGCCAAATAATTTCGTTTTCCATAACCCCTCAAGACAATATCGGGATTGCTTGTTATCTTTTAAATCCGTTTAAGTTGAAATATACGCCATTTACCCGTTGAAACCATCCATTCATTGGTAATTATTTTTCCGTTGAATTATAAGATCTTATCTTTATATTAAGCAAATAAGTGAAGAATTTTCAGCACACTTCTATTACTAAGTAATTTTTTCAATCATATTAACCCAAAAACCAATAATCAATCATGGAAAAATATTATGAAAGCAAATATGGAAATGTATATTATGACTTATCAGGACCTGAGGATGCACCTGTTGTTATATTTCTTCATGGCGTTGGAATGGATCACAGGTCCTTTGAGAAACAAAAACAGGCACTCAGTGAGCAATATAAGACTCTCCTGATTGACCTGCCAGGTCATGGCAGTTCATCCATTGAGAATTATAACAAACGGTATTCAATTCTTGCGGCCGAGTGCCTTGAGGGGCTAATGGATAAGGAAGGTATAGATAAAGCAGTGCTGGTCGGACAGTCACTTGGCAGTTTCATCAGTCAGAGATTCCAGCTTAAAAACCCTGAAAGGGTTATTGCCACAGCACATATTGGTGGCGCTGAGTTTAAGAGCTATGCAGGTAGATGGGCGAAAACTTTTATCCCAATTACAATGGGAATGATACACATCATGCCAAAAAAAGCATTCTACAATGCCTTTGGCAGGCATAAGGCTGACTCTGTAGAGACACAGGAATATCTTATTGAAGCAACAAAAAATACAGGAAAGAAACTGATAT
>PXAP01000304.1 GCA_003567115.1 Bacteroidota bacterium | reverse complement strand
GTTGATCGCCCCGAACTTCAAGACGCCTTATCCTCCCTGGCCGAACAGACTTATCCCAGAATCGAGGTCGTGCTGGTAAATGCTGTTGGACCTCATCATTCTAAACAACCACCAAATTGCGGCCCTTTTCCATTGATGACATTTTCAACCGGCTCTTCTCTTACACGTCCTCAAGCTGCTAATTTAGGTCTTGATAATGCAACCGGCGATTTTTTGATATTCCTGGATGATGATGACTGGTTTCTTCCCCATCACCTATCTCAACTTGCTGCTGCCATGCTTGCAAATCAAGATGCTGGAGCTGCCTACGCAGCTGTTGACTGTGTGAGGTGCTCTCCTGAAGGTTTTTTTGACAGGGTACACCTGTTTAATCAGCCTTTTGACAGAACACGTCTGCTTGTAGAGAACTATATTCCCTTTCATGCCCTGATGTTTCGAAGGTTTTGGGCAGATCAGGGGTATAGATTTGATGAAAACTTATGTGTTTATGAAGATTGGGATTATTGGGTTCAGCTCTCCAGAAAGACCGACTTTTTATATGTTGATGAAATAAGCGCTTACTATCGCATCGGACAGGGGGGGGGCTTCGGGATATCTGGCAGGGATGATGAGGTGGATCAGGGGCTTAAAGATTTTTTTAATAAATGGCGTTTTCAGTGGACCGTGAATGAGGTACTCAATATCGCCCACTATTGTAAGCATCATTCTATGTATCATGAACTAAAAAACATTCTCGACGATGTAGATAATCACAGGAATAGTCTGTTGTATGACAAGGAAAATCTTATTCAGGCAAGAGAAAGCCTTATTCAGGAAAGAAGTAATCTTCTCCAGGCGGTTAATACATTAAGCGAGGATAAGGCATCACTTGCAAAAGTTATCGATTTTCAAAGCCGAGATATAAATCGGTTATCTAAGAGGATTTCAGATCTAGAAAACAGCACAAGTTGGAAGCTAACCTATCCATTACGTATAATCTCAGGTAAATCAAAATCTTTTGTTCATAAGACCAAAATTATACATTCTGAAATTAAAAGACTCTTGCAGCAAGGATTCCAGATATGGATGAGCAACGGAACATCGGTTCTTATTTCAAGGTCCAGGTCCAAGCTGAGTAGATACCACAAAAATAAAGTTCATAATAATGTTCAACATTCCAAAATAAAACTTTCATATGATTATCAGTCATTAGAAATGCCTTCAAGCAATACTCCTTTAGTCTCAATAGTTATACCCGCTCATAATCAATATCTTTATACATTTAATTGTTTAAAATCTATAATGCAAAATTCCTATGACTTTCAATATGAAGTTATTATTGTTAATGACGCATCAAATGATGATACTGATAATATGTTGAGAAATGTTAAAGGGATTAATATTGTAAATAATGATGAACAAAAAGGATATTTATACTCATGTAATGCAGGAGCAGAGACAGCCGTAGGAAATTATTTAATTTTTTTAAACAATGATACTATAGTGACAGAAAGGTGGCTGGATAGACTTGTCAGCGTCATGGACAGGCACCCTGAAATTGGTATTTTAGGTTCAAAGTTGCTCTACCCAGATGGTATATTGCAGGAGGCCGGAGGAATTGTCTGGAGTGACGGTTCGACATGGAATTATGGTAGAAATGACTCGCCTGACAGGCCGGAATATAATTATTTCCGGGAGGTAGATTACTGTTCAGGAGCCTGTATAATGATACCCAGAGATCTTTTTATCAAGGTGGGACAATTTGACGAAGACTATGCGCCCGCCTACTACGAAGATGTTGATTTGGCCTTCAAAGTTCGCGATGCAGGAAGAAAAGTATGTTACTATCCCGGTGTTACTATTTATCATTTTGAGGGCATGTCATCAGGCAGGCAGATTTTTTCCGGTCTTAAGGGTTATCAGAGTATAAACAGGCAAAAGTTTTATGATAAATGGAAAACGAAACTTGCTCTGCATAGTATATATGGAGATTCACCGCATCTGGAAAAAGATCGCTATATACATCACAGGGTTATGGTAATAGACAAGGTAATGCTTACACCTGATAAAGATTCCGGTTCCCTGAGAATGTTCAATATTTTGCAGGAACTAGTTTCTCTGAAGGTTAAGGTGGTTTTTGCAACCATGTATCTGGATAACCTGGAACCATATAAGACCATGTTGCAGGAGATAGGTGTTGAAGTATTATACCAGCCATATGTTACCTCTGTCGAAGAATATTTAAATCAATTTGGGAATGACTTTGATATTATAATGCTAAGCCGCATGGATACTGCTGACTGTTTTATAAAACATTTGAAAAGCTGTGCCCCAGATGCAAAAGTTATTTTTGATACTGTAGACTTGCATTATCTTCGTGAAGAACGTATGGCAATGTTGCACAACAGTAAAACCATGGCCATTTTGGCTTCCAGAAAGAAAGGCAAGGAACTAGAGCTGGTAAACAAATCTGACATGACTCTTGTAGTCAGTTCTTACGAAGCTGAACTTTTAAGGAGTGAATGTCCAGGCATTCTGATTGAAGTTTTGTCTAATATTCATGACATTTATGGCTGTCGTACCGGCTTTCATGACAGAAAAGATATTTTATTTATCGGAGGATTTGACCACCCACCCAATGTAGACGCTGCTATTTTCTTAGTGCAGGAGATACTGCCTCTGGTTAAACAGAAACTAGGCGGTATAAAAACATACATAGTTGGAAGCAATCCTACAGATAAGGTTTTGAATCTTGCAGATGAAGACATCATTGTGACAGGATTTGTAGAAGATATCAGTCCTTTATTTAATAAAATAAGGTTAAGTGTTGCTCCATTGCGTTACGGAGCAGGAGTCAAGGGCAAAGTAAATATGAGTATGTCGTACGGAGTGCCGGTGG
>PXAP01000064.1 GCA_003567115.1 Bacteroidota bacterium | reverse complement strand
TACCTGAAGGGCGACGGACTGGCCTGGGAATTTTAAAGCACTCCTGGCAAAGTTTTACATTTTTACCGCAATTACTAGCGGTATTCACAATTACAAGGACTTTCCCCTGTATTTATCAAGGATCACCTCCTCCCCTTTCAGGGTATTTGCCTTTATGTCGTAAATTGCTTGTATCATAACACTTCGCTATCACAGATATTTTTTCAGCACAGCATATAAATTCTCCTTGCTGACGGGCTTGACGAGATGTTCGTCAAATCCCTTTTCTTTGCTTCTCTTGATCTGCTCCGGCATGGCAAAGGCGGTTTGTGCTATAACCGGTATATCCGGATCTTCAGAACGGATTTCCCTGATCAGCTCATAGCCGTCTTTTTTGGGCATCCGGATGTCGAGCAAAAGAATATCCACCGACTCATTATTAAACAGCTCAATCACCTCTTCTCCGTCTTCGGCAATAAACATCTCGATGCCTGTCTCTTTGAGCATAAATTTCAACATTTCCAGGCTGTATGAATCGTCATCGGCAATAATGACTTTCTTCCCGGTAAATTCGGGAGTATGATCAGGCTTCTCCTTTGTTTGTTTCCGGGTTGATTTTTCTGCTTTTCCTTCTTTAAAGGGGATTGTGAAATAAAAGGTTGAACCCTTTTCTTTTTCTGACTCCACCCACATTTTACCTCCAAGACGTTCCGTTAATCCACGTGCAATGGCAAGCCCCAGTCCGGTACCTCTTGTCACTTTGTCCCGGTTGCCGTGTTCGCTATCGGCTTGCTGAAACCGTTCGAATATTTTTTCATGGTATTCGGTGCTTATTCCTGCACCGGTATCGCTTACATAAAACAATATATCCTTTTTATCCCGTATTTCATAACCAAATTCTATATAACCCTGATCGGTATACTTGAATGCATTGCTCAATAAATTGTGAACAATTTGCTTTAACCTCAATTCATCGGTTATAATATACCGTTCCCCCCGATCATCGGGCAGTTTCAGCCTGAAATCGATATTGCGGATATTTTTTTCAACTATGTATCCCCTGAACTGTTCCTTTGTTTTTTCCAGCAATTCGTCAATATTTGCACTTGATGGATTTACCACCAATTCCCCTGCATCCAGGCGGGAAGCATCTACGATATCATTTATCAGATAAAGCAAATGTTTACCTGAATCAGAAATATTATCAACGCACCTTTTGTCCTGCTCATCGCTGATTTTATCTTTCAGCATACTGGTAAAACCCAGGATGGAATTCAGGGGAGTACGTATCTCGTGCGACATGTTGGCAAGGAACATGGCTTTGAGTCTTACAGCCTGTTCGGCAGCTTCTTTTGCATTTATCAGTTCCTTCTCCCGTTTTTTAGTATCGGTGATATCTTTAACAATGTTGGAAATGGCAATGACTTTTCCGGTATCATCTCTTATGGGCGACTTGGTTACAGATACGGGCCCGACCGAACCGTCTTTATGTTTATGAAATGTTTCAAAGTTCTTTATTTTTTTCCCTTGTTTTACTTTTCTTATCATGGCCATATCACCGTCATCCCCGGGATAGACATAAAGTTCTTTTGCACCGGAGCCTATTGCTTCTTCTTCGGTATAACCGTATAATTGCGCAGCCCCTTCATTCCACGAAAGGATCGTTCCCTCTGGTGATTCACTGAAAATGGCATCCTCTGAAGATTCAACAATGGAGGCCAGGTGCAGGTCTGCTTTCATTTCCTCTTTTTCCCGGGTAATATCCTGTACAAAAGTGGCAACAACATCTTCTTCATGGGAAAAATAGAGGATTTTGAAATGCCTTTTAAATTCTGCAAAATATCTCTCTTCATTATACGCCTCTCCCGAGAGCGCTTTCATCCCGGCATCAATAAAAGCCTGCCTGTATCCTTTCCGGGAAAATAATTCCGGTATCTTTTTATCTTTATCTTTTTCCGGATCGATCTGCATCATATTGCCAAATGCCTGGTTGGCCTCCAGCAGCTTAAAATTCTCAATATTTCCCTTTTTATCCCTCACTCCCTTGTAAAGAGCGAAGCCATGTTCCATGTGATGGAAGAGGTGCCTGTATTTTTCCCGCAGTTTCGATTCTTCCATAAGTTTTTGCATCCTGTGCTTCTCGGTAATGTCGGTAAAGGTGATCACTACCCCGTCAATCTGATCTTCAATGGTCCGGTAGGGTGAAATGCGCATCCAGTAAATCTCGTCTTCTCCTTTGGAAATTTCCTTTTCAACCGGGGTAAGTTTTTCCAGCACTTTCCGCACATCCTTTACCAGTTGCTCCTGAAGGAATTTGATGCCGAAATCCTGGATGGAGCGACCTGTATCAGATTCCACCAGATTGACGACAGACCTGATCTGCGGGGAAAATCTTCGTACCTTAAGATTTTTGTCAAGAAACAGTATCCCTATATCGGTGCTTTGAAGAAAATTGTTAAGATCGTTGTTTATAATGGTTATTTCTTCAACTTTCCGCTGCAGCTCATTGTTTGAGGTTTCAAGCTCCTCGTTGAGCGATTGCATCTCTTCCTTTGATGTTTCCAGCTCTTCATTTGTACTTTGCAGTTCCTCGTTGGTCGAATGAGCCTCCTCATTTGCCGAAATCAATTCCTCATTGGAAGTTTCCAGCTCTTCGATAACATTATTCAGGTGTTCCCTTGTATCCTGCAGCTCCTGCTCCATATGTCGTATATATTCTTCCGATTCACCGGAATCCGGCCGGTCATCTTTTTGGCTTTCTACGCTTTCACGAATTGACTTTGAAGGTTCAATGGTCACAATGACAAGGTGATCAAACTGGGCAGGCTTTTTAACCGGGGTCATTGTCAGATCAACAAAATTATTATCTCCGGCATTGATAACTTTGATGTTTTTTAATTTAACGG
>PXAP01000333.1 GCA_003567115.1 Bacteroidota bacterium | reverse complement strand
GGGAATCCCTTTTGCAGGTCAAAACGCATCTGGTAGCCGAACACACTTAATGTACCCGTTCCCGTCCGGTCGGGTTTTTCTGTTCCTTTATGAATAACGTGTTCAAGAAGATCAAGATATTGTCGCATTAAAAGAGGATTTAAAAAACAAATATTTCTTTGCCTTCGCTGTACTTATTTGAGATCAGGATACTGGCGCATAAAAAAAGTTTAAGAAGGGTAAATATAAAAATTATCAATAAGAATGAAGGACGGTAAGCGGCCGGGGAAGCCCCGTGATGGAGGAAAAAAGTCAGTAGCTGTAGTTGTAAAACCTTAGGATATCCGATCTTTTAACTTCTTCAACCTTTACCCGGTTTATCCGCACATCTTCTAACGGCCTGTCTCTCTCATCGGTTGGTTTCACGGCAATGCTGTCTATCACCTCCAGTCCGCTCATCACCTGCCCGAACACGGTATATTCACCATCAAGGTGGTTTGCAGCCCTGTCATGATGGACAATGTAGAATTGGGTGGGACTGGAGTTTTTTTCCGGGTTTACCTCGTCACCACGGCGGGCGGCAGCGACTGCACCCTTGAAGTGGCTGAACTCAGGGTTTATCTCGGCCGGCACATGGGGAGGTATTATATCCCTGTCCCATGAAGGGGTTATATCACTGGTGTTGGGGTCGCCCGACTGGATCATGAAATGTTCTATTACCCTGTGAAAAAGGTTTCTGTCGTAAACACCCGCCTTTGCCAGCTCAATGAAATTTTCCTTGTGCAGGGGAGTCTCATCATATAGCAGCATCATCATGTTGCCGTAATCTGTTTCCAGGGTAACAAGGTAGTCGTGCTCCTGGTCCGGGATACTTTCCTGTGCATTGGTGAACCCGGTATTAAGTAAAAATATTAAAGCTGCGGCTTTGATAAAAAAATGCATGGTATTATATTTTTTAATGTAACGTTAAAAATTATGTCCTTAGTGTTCATATCCTTGCGGGACTTTGCCCCAAAGGCCCGGGTGATTGAAAAATTCGCGGAGTGAAACAAAAATCGTGATTAAAGCCACCATTGGTGGTGGATAATCCGATTTTGGCAAATTTTTTACACGATGCCCTTATGGTATTCTGCTGTTTAAACAATTCTTTTATGGTATTCCACACCTCTTTTTTTGAGGTGATTAAGTATAAAGTTGAAATTTTCCTCATTTTCGCCCAGAAATTCGGGGGGACAAATACCTTTTCCTGTGAACATGCCGCCGACAAGCAGGTGTACCGCAGCTGTGCAGGTATAGCCCGTTGTACGGGCCATGGAGATGGTGCCGGTCTCTTTATCGTATCCATCCACCAGTTCCCATACATACTCTTTCATTCCCGTTACGGTCATCTTTTCGCCGGGCAGATGACCCGGCAATCTTCCGCTATCAGGTTCGGTTCCCTTTACCACAATTCTCATAATGGTAAAATCCTCCTCTCCCGGCTTCAGTTTCCATTTGGGAAAAAGCAGTGAGGCAGTAACATCAACCGGTCTGATCCTGACACCGTTTACGTTTATTTCCTCGTAAGAGAAAAAACCGGCCTCCCGGAGCACCTTCAGGTATTCAATAGAGCCCGGATAGCGAAGCGTCTTTTCTATCATGTTGGGTATCTGCATGGTCTTTATCAGGGTACGCAATCCGTCGCTGTTCCAGGCCTCCAGGGTGCCTATGCCTTCGAAATGGAGCAATTGCGGATCAGACAGCGCTTCCCGGGCCATCATATGCCCGTTTTCAACATAACGGGCCTCACGGATGTACTCTTCGATAACGTCAATGGGTGAAAAGACCGCCTTGTATTCCCAGGGCCACTCCCTCACCGAGGGGAGTCCGCCTACATAACACTCGTAGCTGTCCACCACCATCGTGCTGTTGTGGTGCCCCAGTATTATATTGCTCATCCCCGGCGCCACCCCGCAGTCCGTTATAACCGTTACCCCGTTCTCCCTGGCCGGTTCATCGAGGGAGAAAGGATCTTCCGGGAAAAATGAGATATCCACAATATCTTTTTTTTCCGGAATCAGGGTCTTGATCATATTATGGCCCATGAAGCCCGGCAGAGCACCTACCACTATGTCTGCACCTTTCACTGCTGACCGGAGTGCGGAAGAATCCGACAGGTCGGCCGTCAGTGTTTTAATGCCATGCTTTCTGCCCGTTCTTTCCAGGGCATCCCTGTTCAGGTCGGCTGCGGTGACATTGAAATCGCTGCTGAGATCGGCCGCTATGGCACTCCCCATCAGTCCGGCCCCGAGAACAACAACATTTTTTTTATGCATATTGCTAAAAGTTTATCCCAGGTTTGAGTCCATGCTCTTATTTAACTTTTTCCTGAAATCAAAGATAAATATTTAAAATATTACTTTTGCATTTCAGGTCATACATTAAGAGGCGGCTGGTTTGTAAAAGCAGCTGTCCGGGTTATCCGTTCAGAAGTGGCTGATCTGTTGCAGCAGCATTTCAGGTCACCGGTTCAGAGGCTGATGGTTTGTAAAAGCAGCTGTCGGGGTCACCCGTTCAGAATTAGCTGATCTGTTGCGGCGATATTTCAGGTCACCGGTTCAGAGGCTGATGGTTTGTAAAAGCAGCTGTCCGGGTTATCCGTTCAGAATTAGCTGATCTGTTGCGGCGATATTTCAGGTCACCGGTTCAGAGGCAGATTATGGAATGGACCTGATATCAACTGACTATGGTTGATTCAGAATACGTTGATAGTAATTTGATAAAATATCTGTGTAATCATGAATTTTGTAGAAGAACTCAGGAGCAGGGGTATGGTTCATGATATGATGCCAGGCACTGCAGAGCTGTTAGAAAACGAGATGACTACGGCATATGTGGGCATTGATCCCACGGCAGGCTCCCTTCATATAGG
>PXAP01000108.1 GCA_003567115.1 Bacteroidota bacterium | reverse complement strand
TGCGCCTTACAAAATGTCAGGAAATGAAGAATTCTGGAAAAAACCAATTACAGAAATGGAAAGATAACCATTCAGGGGGTCCTCGATGGTGACTAATGGCACAAGGCCAGGGGACTGTCCCCGCTAAGGATGATTATGGAGCTTTACAAAATTTCGCGTCTGTACTTTTCATGTTTGTGCAATAAAAGTGTCGTGGGGACTGTCCCCCTGGCCGGTATCTGCCCCCTGAATGGTTACTTTTTATTGTTCCCACGCTCTGCGTGGGAACATCTTCCGGACGCTCCGCGTCCACCAATGATCCAGCACTCACTTTTGAATACTATTTTTTCTGGTACTTCTCCATTGCCAAAAGTGAGTGCTGGATCCAGATACGCTCCTACGCAGAGCGTGGGAGCGATAAGAATTTTTCTTGTTTTTCCTGACAGGGTTTCAGGAGTTAGCCACTAATTATGAATAATATCAATTAATGGCTTAATATCTTTGCCATTGGCGGTAATCTCTCCTTGCTCATTGCTTATTATTGTCACATGATGCAAGCTCGTACCATCCTCCTGAACATGTTCCTCTGATACCAGTTTAATAAA
This sequence comes from Bacteroidota bacterium, assembly GCA_003567115.1. Classification (GTDB taxonomy): domain Bacteria; phylum Bacteroidota; class Bacteroidia; order Bacteroidales; family PUMT01; genus PXAP01. The sequence goes on along the minus strand of PXAP01000108.1, from coordinate 2,309 downwards.
GGCTACAATTGCTTTCAAATTTTCTTTATCATCTGGAGAACTCATAAGATTTAAAAAGTATTCTTCAAGGTGATCAATATTTTCAATCTCCAATGTGCTATTCAACATCAAGAGATGAACTATGCCTATATCAGGAATAATTTTTTCACCGGCTGAAGCAAATCCTTTTAAACTTATGTTTGCACCGGGAAACTTTACATCCAACTCATCCAACTCAAAACTTGAATCATGTATAGTAAAAACTTCTAGCAGAGCAGCTTCTGACATTTGACCTGTCATAGTTGTATTAATGATATCCATTACTGGAATTCTTGCTATATTGATACCTAACTGTAAGTCTTCAGGAGTAACTTCATAAGGAACATCTTCTATGCTTTTTAGTCCTGAATGGTTATAATTAATACCAATGCTGGGCATAAGTTCCTTCAAACCTGATACTGACAATCTCATAGACAGATCATTCAGTCCTGAAAAGTCCAAATCTTCATGACTGCCTTGAAACTCTGAAAATGAAAAAGCCAAATGAAATCCATCTAAAAATTCTTGAAATATATCTACTATAATAAAAGGATTTTCTTGCATCAGTTTCTCAAGGTTCATCAACATGCCCAGTTTTACGACGTCAACTCCAGTTAAGCCTGTTTCAAAAGAAAAACCATTAATAAAAAAATCTGCATCATCAGCTAAAACCTTTAAATCGCGAAATTTATATCCTCCAATGAAGTCTCTGGACTGAGGAGCATCAATGGACCTTGAAGTTTGGCCTGTATTTTCAAAATGTCCTACTTTTAAATATTTTATATCCTCCAGGTCATGTATTTCCAAATCCTCAACTACCATGGAATAGTTTAGATCTCCATAATCCATAACCACATCTTCGAAAACGTTAAGAAATAAATCTTTTTCTTCATGCTCGACCATATGAATAACGGCTGGGATCAAAGCCGATAAAGTTCCAGTTTGGTGGTCCTCGACTGCAATGCTTTGTGTTAAAGAGGCACAGTGCAAAACTTTAGAACCGTCATGTTCGAATAAATACAAATTTGAAGCTTGTAACTTGCCTTGAATATCCCAAGCAGACTGAGACAGCTTTTCCATATTGTATCTTAATGATATATTATCAACACTTATCATTTCCTGAGAATCATTTTCTGAGGCAAGAGCATCTGGAAAAAAATTTATATTAGTCAACATCGCATCCAGTTTAATTGGACTCTCAAGTTGATTTGACCATTTTCCATTTATATTGTGATCTGAAAAAGTGCTGAGACCTACAGGCATTGCCTGTTCATCATGCAGCCATATCCTCTCTGGAAGTTGAACTTCAAAGTCCATGATCTCATCATTTATTGGTTTATAGTAAAATTTGAGCACATTATTCACTTCAACATCGCTTTCAAGGGTATAATCAGCCAGTCGAGCCTGCAACACAATTTTATCAGATGTTTCTTCAACCAAAAAACCGTCAACAGTTTTAAGAAAAAAACCTTGTGTTTCAAAAATATCAACCCAGTATTCATATAGACTGGCTGCCCTTGGAGAAAGGTCTTCTCCAGCAGCCTCTGGTATCTTTAAATCAGTGATTACAGTTTTGAAATCATCAGTAATAACTTTATCTTCTTCAGGAATGACAAAAGCCAGATTATCAGTTTCAAGTTGTAAAACCCCTGAAGAGGAAATACGACTTTCACCTCCCTCCGGACTTTGAAGCATCATCCAGGTGTTATCATCAAACCACAACAACTCATAACCTGAAATTATGTCACCTGTTTTCAAATTGGACCAATTAATATATTTTTTATCTAAGATGTAAAACTTGAGATTTATCAATATTTCAGGGTCTATATCTATAATACCAGAACGTGCTTGATCAATATACTCTTCAATCTGGTGTATATCGGCTCTGAGCAAATCTATATCATAACTACGTAATTTCATTGCCAGGCTTACAAATTCATCCGGCAGCTTACCAAAAGCCATTAATGCTCTAGGATTGATTTGTCCTTCTCTATGTAAATCTATCAATTCAGACGGATCAGATGATATTTTAATGTTGCCATAAATTTCTGATACTTTATAATTGTCTGCCAATAGATCATTATAATTAGCTAAACAAATAAAAGTTAAAAACAGGAAAATAAATATTTTTTTTGACATATTATGCTCCATTAAAATGTAAGGTATCTGTTTAGCGCTTTGGATGTGGCACGGGGACTGGCTCTCCCCGCACTTAATTTAGCTGATGTGAAGATCATTACTGAAAAATAAGTGCGGTGGTCGCCTGTCCCCTGCTTTCCTTAAAAGCGCTA